>NZ_VKAC01000010.1 GCF_008041935.1 Quadrisphaera setariae | reverse complement strand
CATGGTCAGAGAATAAAATCTGGCACGAAAAAGACGTCATCTGACATCCAACTCGAGCCAACAAAAAGTTGGCATCGACATTCGGCACGCTGTTGAGTTCTCAAGAAACGAACACACACCGCCAACCAGCCCCACGGCCAGCCAGACAGGATGTCAACGTCTCACCCGCACCACACCAGATCGCTTCACGATCCGGCGGCAGGCAACTTCCCTACAGTAACCAGGTCCAGCGCCAGGGTCAAGACCCTCGGCCGCTTTTCCCGTCCGGAAGCGAGATGAAACATTACCCCCGCCCCACCCCAACACCAAATCGCCCCCCTGACCAGCACAAACACCGACCAGCCGCCGCGATGGACCTTCAGAGGTCAGTGCGGCGCAGGCGCAGCGCGTTGCCGATGACGCTCACGGAGCTGAGCGCCATCGCCGCAGCCGCCACCTCAGGCGTCAGCAGGACCCCCGTCGCCGGGTACAGCACGCCGGCCGCGAGGGGGATGCCCAGGCCGTTGTAGGCGAAGGCGAAGGCGAGGTTCTGCCGGATGTTGCGCATCGTGGCCCGAGACAGGGCTCGCGCCCGCACCAGCGCCTCGAGGTCGCTGTGCAGGAGCACCACGCCCGCACCCTCGACGGCCACGTCGGTGCCGGAGCCCATGGCCACCCCCACGTCCGCTGCCGCGAGCGCTGGGGCGTCGTTGACGCCGTCTCCCACCATCGCGACCACCCGTCCTTCCGCGCGCAGGGAGGCGACCGCCGCGGCCTTGTCCTCGGGCCGCACCTCCGCCTCGACGCGCTCGACTCCGAGCTGCCGCGCCACGGCCTCGGCGGTCCCCCGGGCGTCCCCGGTGATCATCACGAGCTCGAGCCCCTGGGCGCGCAGCGCCCGGAGCGCTCCTGCGGTGCTCTCGCGGACTCGGTCCCTGACGGCGAGGAGACCGGCTGCCGCGCCGTCGACCGCGACGAGCACGGCCGTGCCTCCCTCGGCACGCAGGGCCTCCACGCGGCCGGCGAAGGCCCCGGCTCCCTGCACGCCCTCCTCGACCAGGAAGACGGGGCTGCCCACCAGGACGCGGCGGCCCTCCACCTGCGCGCGGACCCCTCTGCCCGCGGGGGCCGCGAACCCCTCCGCTCGCGGCACCTCGAGCCCGCGGTCCACCGCCGCCTGGACCACCGCCCCGCCCAGCGGGTGCTCGCTGCCCCGCTCGGCGGCTGCGGCCCAGCGCAGGACGTCGTCGTCGTCGAAGGAGGCACCGGTGGCGACGAGCTCCGCAGAGGGGCGGCCCTCGGTGAGCGTGCCGGTCTTGTCGAGCACCACCACGTCCACGCGCTGCAGGCGCTCGAGGGCCTCTGCGTCGCGCACGAGCACACCGAGCTGGGCCCCCCTGCCGACCCCCACCCCGATGGACATGGGCGTGGCCAGCCCCAGGGCGCAGGGGCAGGCGATGATCAGGACGGAGACCGCGACGACGAGGGCGTGGGGCAGGCGCGGCTCGGGCCCGGCCAGCGCCCAGATGAGGAAGGCCGCGAGGGCCACCGCCACGACGACGGGCACGAACACCGCCGAGACCCTGTCGGCCACCCGCTGCACCGGCGCCTTCGAGCGCTGCGCCTCCTGGACCGACGCCACGATGCGGGCCAGCACGGTGTCGCGCCCGACCCCTTCCGCCCTGACGACGAAGCCGCCGCCGGAGGCCGTGGTGCCACCCACCACCGCGTCACCCACGTCCTTGGTGACGGGCATGGGTTCGCCGGTGACCATCGACTCGTCGACGCTGGCGCTGCCCTCCACGACGACCCCGTCGACGGGGACGCGCTCCCCGGGCCTCACCCGCAGCAGGTCGCCGACCGCCACCTCCTCCAGGGGCACCTCGACCTCCTCGCCTCCGTGGCCGCAGGCCGTGCGGGGGGTGACGCGCAGCGCGGTCGGGGGGGCCAGCCCGAGGAGCGCCCGCACCGCACCGGAGGTCCGCTCGCGGGCGCGCAGCTCGAGCACCTGGCCCACGAGCACCAGCGCGACGATGACGGCGGCGGGCTCGAAGTAGACGTCGGGGCGGCCGCCCTCGCCCCGCAGCTCCGGCGGGAAGGCTCCCGGGGCGACGGTCGCGACGACGCTGGCGCCCCAGGCCACGCCGACGCCGAGCGCGATGAGCGTGAACATGTTGAGGCTGCGCGTGCGCACCGAGGTCCAGCCGCGCTGCAGGAAGGGCCAGCCGGCCCAGAGCACCACGGGCGTGGCCAGCACCAGCTGCACCCAGGCGGAGGCTGCCGGCGGCACCAGCCCGTGCAGCGCCGGCACGAGGTGGGAGCCCATCTCCAGGACGACGACGAGCGCGGCCAGCACCGCGGCGACCCACAACCGGCGCGTCATGTCGGCGAGCTCGGGGTTGGGTCCCGCGCCAGCGGTCACCTCGACCGGCTCCAGGGCCATGCCGCACGCGGGGCAGCTGCCGGGGCCCTGCTGGCGCACCTCGGGGTGCATGGGGCAGGTGTAGGTGGCCGCCGGGTCGCCGTCGCTCCCGTGAGCTCCGCGACCTGCGCGCCCCCCGTGCCCGTCGTCGCCGGCGAGGAAGCGGGCGCGGCAGAGCTCGGAGCAGAACGAGTGCCGGTGGCCGTCCCGCTCCGCTGTCAGCGGGCCGTCGGGGTCGACCGCCATGCCGCAGACGGGGTCGGTCGCGGTGCCGGCCACCCGCTCGGCGGTGCTCGTGGGCGCGTGCTCGTGCTCAGCCACCCCCCGAGGGTACCCCCGGGGGGTATCTGTGGCGAGACTCAGCCGGGGACGACGACGTCCTCCACCTGACCGGTCTGCGACGAGCGCACCGTCGCCTCGACCGCGGCGAGGCTGGCGAGGTTGTCGCGCCCGGTGACCTCCGGCGGCGGACCACCCGCAGCGGCGCGCGCGAACTGCTGCAGGCCCGCGGCCCGGCCCCACAGCCGCGGCAGCTCCAGCGGCAGCGCGGCCTCGTCGCCGTCGGCCCCCCGCAGCACCAGGGAGTCGTCGACCGGCGGCTCCTCCCCGCCGTGCCTGCTCGCGAGGAGGAGCTCCCCGCGCTCACCGGTGATGCTCCACTCCCCCGCCCACGGCGTCGGGCGTCCGCGGGAGAGCCAGCTGCCGCGGTAGCTCGCCACGAGGCCGCCGGTCAGCTCGAGCAGCACCGACGCGACGGCGGGCTCGGCGAACCGGCTCCAGGACGGAGAGCTGGTGACGGCGTGCACGCGCTCGACCTCCCGCCCGGTGACGAAGCGCAGCAGGTCGACGTGGTGGATCGCCATGTCCACGAGCAGCGGCTGGGGGAAGCGGTAATGGGGGGTGGTGGCCGGGGCGTCGTTGGACCACTTGCGGAAGTCGACGGCGACGCCCGACAGCTCACCCAGGTCACCCCCGCGCAGCAGGTCCCGGGTGGCGCGCGGCCCGGGGTAGAACCGGTAGTTCTGGCTGACCTGCAGCACCAGGCCGAGCTGCTCAGCCCGGGTCACGGCGGTGGAGGCCTCGGCGGCGGTGGGGGCGAACGGCTTCTCCACGAGCACGTGCAGCCCCGCCTCGAGCGCCTCCAGCGCCAGCGGGACGTGAGCCCCCACCGGTGCGGTGACGAGCACGCCGTCGGCCTCGACCTGGCGCAGCGCCTGCGCCAGGGTCGTCGCGCAGGCCGCGTCGGGCAGGCCGGCGGTCCGCTGGAAGGCCGACAGGACCGCCCGGTCGGGCTCCACCACGGCCACGCGGTCCACCTCCGGCACCCGCGGCAGCACCGTGCGCTCCCAGTCCCTGCCCCATCCGCCGAGCCCGACGTGCACCAGTCGCATGTCGACGAGCCTGGCCCACCCGGCGGCGCGGGGCGCGGGAGGGGGCCCTCACAGGGGCGCGGTGCCCTCCGCGACCTGGGCGGGGTGGTGCCGCACGAGGAAGGAGCGCAGGTTCTTCGCCGCCAGCACGTCCCCCGCGCGCACGCCCCGCGAGAGCACCCGGCGCGCCTCGACGACGCGCCCGCGGCGCTCCAGCAGCAGGCCGAGGTTGTTCCAGGCCCGCACCTCACCGCCCTCGGCCAGTGAGCGGAGCACCCGCTCAGCGCCGTCGAGGTCGCCGAGGTCCTCCTCGAGCAGCAGGGCCAGGCGGATGGCGCTGGTCGGGTCGCCCTCGGAGGCACCGGACCGCAGCAGCGCCCGGGCCTCGGCGTGGGCCGCGGCGTCACCGCGGTGGACGCCCCGCGTGCGCAGCAGCCACGCGAGGTCGCCGCGGGCGTCGACGTCGACGTCGGCCCCCGCCCGCAGCAGCCGCTCCACCTCGCCCCCCGCTGGCAGGGCCGCCACGCCCTCCTCCCCGCCGCCGGCCGCGCTGGAGGCCTCGCTGAACAGCCACGTCCCCAGCACCGCGCACGCCTCGGCGTCGCCGGCCTCCGCCGCGGTGCGCAGCAGCGCGCGCGCGTCGTCCTCGCCGCCCGAGACGCCGGGCTCGCCCCCGTGCCAGCGCCACACGTCGGCGAGGAAGACCAGTGCGCGGGGGTCACCAGCGCCGCGGGCCACCTGGTACGCGCTCTCGGCTCCCGCCCAGTCCTCGCGGCGCTCGCGGGCGATGCCGAGGTTCAGCCCCGCGAGCGGGTCGCCCTCGTCCACAGCCCGCGCGAACGCCGCCTCCGCCTCGTCGTGGCGGCCCAGGTCGAGCAGGGCGTTGCCCAGGCCGAGCAGGGCGTCCCGGTCTCCCATCTCCACAGCGCGCGCGAAGGCCTCGGCGGCCTCGGCGTGGCGCCCCGCCTCCGCGGCGTCGACGCCGCGGTCGTGCTCCTGCGCCGCAGCGGCCGCCGCGCCACCCGCCCCGGTCTGCTCCACCCCCGTACTGTGCCAAGCCGCCGCGCTCAGCGGCTCGGCGGACCTCAGCCGCGCAGCGTGACGGCGTCCTGGGACGCCGCGCGCGGCAGCGCCACGGTGCGCGCTCCCGGCGCCGGCAGCTGCAGCGCCTGCGGGCTCCCCGCAGGCCCGGCCGCGGGGGGAGCCTGCAGGAGCAGCATGCGCGTGCGCCGGGCGGCGCGGACCCTGACGGCCGCGACGACCACCAGCACCAGTGCGACCACGGCCACCGCCACCGCGAGGGACACCGGGACCGCGTCGAGGACGGCGAAGAGCGCCGCCTCCGCGGCCAGCACGCAGGCGGCGCCGGCGACCGACCAGGAGCTCACCACGCGGTGGCCTCCGGGGGCCCACACGTCACCGGGCGAGCGCCGCGCGGTGCGCGCGACGGCCACCGCGAGCGCGAACGCCTCCTCGTCGTGGGAGCGCACGCCCCGCTGCGCCGCCTGCACCACCGCACGTCGTCGCGCCCGGGGCAGCGCCCGCCAGGCCGCCACCGCCACCCGGCGCTCCTCACGCCCCTGCTGCTGCCCGCTCATCCGTCGAGGGTTCCACCGCGAGCCCCCGGCCCGTGCGAGCGACACGCGGTTCCGCGAGCGCCCTGTCGCGGACGGTCGTGGGGTGCCCTGGCAGGGCGCGGCTGCGCTCTGGCCGCTCGGGGAGGGGAGGCCTAGCGTCGTCGCCGTGAGCAACGGCAGCGCCACCCGCACCCTCGGATCCGCGACGAACGGCACGGCGCTGGAGGTCTCGGCGCTCGGACTCGGCTGCATGGGGTTCAGCCAGTCCTTCGGGCCGAACCCCGGGAGCCGCGAGGAGATGGTGGCCGTCATCCGCGGGGCCGTCGAGCGCGGGGTGACCCTCTTCGACACCGCGGAGGTCTACGGGCCGTACGTCAACGAGGAGCTGGTGGGCGAGGCGCTCGAGCCCGTGCGCGACCAGGTGGTCATCGCCACGAAGTTCGGCTTCGCCATCGACGGCGCCTCCCGCCAGCACGGTGGCCCCGGGGGCACCGACAGCCGCCCCGAGCACGTCCGCGAGGTGGTGGAGGCCAGCCTGCGGCGCCTGCGCACCGACGTCATCGACCTGCTGTACCAGCACCGCGTGGACCCGGCCGTGCCGGTCGAGGACGTCGCGGGCGTGGTCGGCGAGCTGGTGGCCGAGGGCAAGGTCAAGCACTTCGGGCTGTCGGAGGCCAGTGCCGCCACCATCCGCCGCGCGCACGCCGTGCACCCGGTGACGGCCCTGCAGAGCGAGTACTCGATCTGGTTCCGCGACGTCGAGGCCGAGGTCCTGCCCGCGCTGGAGGAGCTCGGCATCGGGCTGGTGCCCTTCAGCCCGCTGGGCCGCGGCTTCCTCACCGGCGGCGTCAGCGCGACCACCACGTTCGGGGACGGCGACATCCGCGCCGGGCTGCCCCGGTTCACGCCCGAGGCGCTCGCGGCCAACCAGGCCCTGCTCGACCTCCTCGCCGACACCGCGAGCGCCAAGGGCGCCACCACGGGCCAGATCGCCCTGGCCTGGCTGCTGGCCCAGCGCCCGTGGGTGGTGCCGATCCCCGGGACGCGCCGCCTCAGCAGGCTCGAGGAGAACCTCGGTGCGGTGGAGCTGGACCTCACCACCGATGACGTGGCCGCGATCGACGCCGCCTACGCGCAGGTCGAGGTGCAGGGCGAGCGCTACCCCGAGCACATGGCGCGGCTCACCAACGGCTGAACCCGTCACCAGCGGCTGGACACGCCCCCTGGCGGCTGCAGCGCCGCAGCCGCCAGGATCACGCGGGTGAGCCGCGTGACGATGCGCCCCTTCCACGCCGACGACGTCGAGGGGGTGCTCGCGCTGTGGGAGGCCTCGGCCCGCACGGCGGGTCAGCCCGTGTACGGGCTGGCCGAGGTGCTCGCCTCCTGCGAGAAGGACCACGCCGTCGTGGCCCACGAGTCCGGCCGCCTGGTCGGCGCGGTGGTCGGGCGCGCCGCCCACGCCCAGGGGTGGGTGGTCTTCCTCGGCACCGCGGCCGGCCACGAGGGCCTGGGACCGCGCCTGCTGGCCGCGCTGGAGCGGGAGATGACCGGATCCGGCCTCACCAAGCTGTCAGCCCTGCTCACCGACGACCCCGCCGCCCTGGGCGCCTTCCACCGCCAGGGCTTCCGCACCCTCAAGGACCTGCACTACCTCGAGCGCGACCTGCCGCTGCAGCGCGCCGAGGTCGCCCTGCTCGCCGAGCTCGGCGGGCGGATGCTGCCCCGCGACCGGTGGGACGCCATCGGCGGCATGACCGAGGAGAAGGGCCTCCTGGAGCGCCGGCTGGTGATCCCCCTGGCGCACCCCGACGTGGCCGACAGGTTCGGGGTGGCCCCGCCGCGCGCGGTGGTCCTCTTCGGCCCGCCCGGAACCGGCAAGACCACCTTCGCCAAGGCGATCGCCTCCCGGCTGGAGTGGCCCTTCGTGGAGGTCTTCCCCTCCCGCCTGGCCGCCGACCCCGCCGGGCTGGCCGGCGCGCTGCGTGAGACCTTCACCAGGATCGCGGCGCTGGAGCACGTGGTGGTGTTCATCGACGAGGTCGAGGAGATCGCCGGGCGCCGCGGCGGGGAACCGCCCAGCCCGCTGCAGGGCGTCACCAACGAGCTCCTGAAGATCATCCCGGCCTTCCGCGAGCAGCCGGGCCGTCTGCTGGTGTGCGCCACCAACTTCATCCGCGCCATCGACGGGGCGTTCCTGCGCCACGGCAGGTTCGACTACGTGCTGCCGATCGGGCTGCCCGACGCCGCGGCCCGCCACGCGATCTGGCAGGCGTACCTGCCCGCCGGTGCCGCCGGTCAGCAGCCAGGTGTTGACCTGGCCGAGGTGGTCGCGCACAGCGAGGGCTTCTCCCCCGCCGACATCGAGTTCGCCGCACGCCGCGCCTCCCAGGCCGCCATGGAGCACGCCCTCGCCAGCGCCGGCGACGGCGGGGAGGTCGGTGCCGACGGCGGCCCCCTGGGGCCGACCACGCAGGACTACCTGCGGGCCGTGGCCAGCACCCGCGCCACCGTCTCCGCGGAGGCGGCCGCCGAGTTCGAGGAGGACATCACGACGCTGGCGCGCCTGTGACGCGCCGGCCCCGGCCACCCTCGTCGTCGTCCTCGTCGTCGTCCTCGGCGTCCTTGTCGTCCTCGGCGGCGAACCAGTCCGCGTAGGGCGTCGTGCGGGCGAGGTGGCGGGTGAGGTCGGGGGCGCCGTCGTCCCACCACACCGGGCCCCGCTCGCCGAGGGCCTCCTTGGCCGCCTGCACGCGGGAGCGGGCGGCCGCACGCCCGTCGTCGTCGCCGGAGCGCAGGGCCGCGCCCTTCGCGCGGCGCGCGGCCATGAGCTCGGCCACCAGGCGCTCGCGCTCGGCGCCGTCCAGGCGCGGGTCGCTGCGACGCCACAGGCGGCCGCGCACCACGAGGTAGCGGCCGTCCGGCGTCACCAGGGGCTCGCCACCGCGCGCGTCGGAGACCACCCGGAGACGCTAGGCGACCGCGGTCGCCGCCGCCGTGTGACGAGTGCGTTTCGCGCCGTCCGCGGACCCGGGACGGGCGCGACCATCGTCCATGGCCGTCGTCGACCCGCCCGCCGTGACGCTCCCCACGCCGTGCGCACCTCCCGCCGTCCCCCCGAGCACGAGGCCCAGCGCGGTGCTGCCGGAAGCGCGGCAGGTGGTCCTGCACGTGCCGGAGAAGCGCCGCTACGAGGTGCACGTCGGCGGGAGGCGCGCCGGCTTCACCGAGTACTTCGAGTCCGAAGGGCGACGTGTGTTCGTCCACACCGAGATCGGGCAGGCGTTCAGCGGCCGCGGGCTGGCCAGCGCGGTCGTGCGGCACGCCCTCGAGCACACCCGCACCGAGGGCCGGCGGGCAGCCGCGATCTGCCCCTTCGTCAGCCGCTGGGTGGCCGCGCACCCCGAGTTCGACGACGTCGTGGTGCAGCGCCGCCCCTGACCCGGCGCCGGTCCGGCGGCGGGTCAGGGGCGGGGCAGCTGCGGCGTCAGCGCCTGGTGGAGAAGGCGGCGTCGAAGGCGGCGGCCGGCGGGGAGATCTTCGCCAGCTCCTTCACCATCGCCAGCGCCTGCGGAGCGCCGACGAGGCGGTCCATGCCGGCGTCCTCCCACTCCACGCTGGTCGGGCCCTCGTAGCCGATGGCGTTGAGGGTGCGGAAGATCGGCTCCCACTCCACGTGGCCGTGGCCGGCGGTGACGAAGTCCCAGCCCCGGCGCGGGTCGGCCCAGGGCAGGTGCGAGCCCAGGCGGCCGTTGCGGCCGTCGAGGTGGCGGACCGACTCCTTGACGTGGACGTGGTAGATCTTCTCGGCGAAGTCCTGCAGGAACATCACCGGGTCGAGGTCCTGCCAGATGAAGTGCGACGGGTCGAAGTTCAGCCCGAACCCGGGCCGGTCGAGCACCTCGAGGGTCTTCTTGGCGGTCCAGTAGTCGTAGGCGATCTCGCTGGGGTGCACCTCGAGCGCGAAGCGCACGCCGACCTCGTCGAAGACGTCGATGATCGGGTTCCAGCGGCGGGCGAAGTCCTCGTAGCCGCGCTCGATCATCCCGGCGGGCGGCGGCGGGAACATCGCCACGCACTTCCAGATGGACGAGCCCGTGAAGCCGGTGACGGTCTCCACGCCCATCTTCGCGGCGGCGCGGGCGGTCGTCTTCAGCGCGTCGGCAGCGCGCTGGCGCACGCCCTCGGGCTCGCCGTCACCCCACACGCGCGGGGAGAGCATGTCCTCGTGCCGCTCGTCGATCGGGTCGTCGCAGACGGCCTGACCGGTGAGGTGGTTGGAGATGGCGAAGACCTGCAGGCCGTTCTCGGCCAGGATCCTCTGCTTCTCCTCGAGGTAGCCGTCCTCCTCCACCACCCGGTAGGGGTCGAGGTGGTCGCCCCAGCAGGCGATCTCCAGACCGTCGAAGCCCCACTCGCCCGCCAGCCGGGCCACCTCGGTGAAGGGCAGGTCGGCCCACTGGCCGGTGAACAGCGTGATCGGTCGCGTCATCGTCGAAGCTCCTGCTCGTCGTTGCGGATGAGAGGCCGTCAGGGGTCGGCACCAGCATGGACCGACCAGGTGGTAGGTCGCCGTCCGGGGTGCCTCAGACGTCGCGGACGGTGGCGGCGCGGCGCTGCAGGGTGGGGATGAGCACCTCCGGCCGCATCACGGCGTCGACCTGCTCCGGCGTCATGAGACCGCGCTCGACCACCAGCTCGGTGACGCTGCGCCCGGAGGCCAGCGCCTCGGCCGCGACCTCGGTGGCCGCTGCGTAGCCGATGTGCGGGTTGAGCGCCGTGACGATGCCGATGGAGCGCTCCACCACCCCGCGCAGGTGCTCGGTGTTGGCGGTGATGCCCACCACGCACCGGGACTCCAGCACGCGGCAGGCCGCCGTCAGGTGCGTCACGGACTCGAAGAGGTTGTGGGCGATGATCGGCTCGAAGGCGTTGAGCTGCAGCTGCCCGCCCTCGGCGGCGAAGGAGATCGCGACGTCGTTGCCGACCACCTCGAAGGCCACCTGGTTGACCACCTCGGGGATCACCGGGTTGACCTTGCCGGGCATGATCGAGGAGCCCGCCTGGACGGGCGGGAGGTTGATCTCCGAGAAGCCGCTGCGGGGACCGGACGACAGCAGGCGCAGGTCGTTGCAGATCTTCGACAGCTTCACCGCGGTGCGCTTGAGCACGCCCGACAGCTGCACGAAGGAGCCGACGTCCTGCGTGGCCTCCACGAGGTCGGTCGCGCTGACCACCGGCACGCCGCTGATGTCCCGCAGCGCCGCCACCGCGAGCTCGGTGTAGCGGCTGGGTGCGTTGAGCCCCGTGCCGATCGCGGTCCCACCGAGGTTGATCTCGCGGATCAGCGCAGCGGCTTCGGCGAGGCGGTCGGCGTCCTCGGCGACCATGACGGCGTAGGTGGCGAACTCCTGCCCGAGCGTCATGGGCACGGCGTCCTGGAGCTGGGTGCGGCCCATCTTGAGGACGCCGGCGAACTCGTCGGCCTTCACGGCGAACGCCTGGGACAGGCCCTTCATGGCCGTGTGGAGCCTGTCGATGGCGAAGTGCATCGCCACCTTCACCGCCGTCGGGTAGACGTCGTTGGTGGACTGGCTGCGGTTGACCTGGTCGAGCGGGTGCACCACGGAGTAGTCGCCCAAGGTGCCGCCGAGGAGCTCGATCGCGCGGTTGGCGATGACCTCGTTGGCGTTCATGTTGGTCGAGGTGCCCGCCCCGCCCTGGATGACGTCGACGACGAACTCCCCGTGCAGCTCCCCGGCGCGGACCTCCTCGCACGCCGCCTCCACCGCCCCGGCCACCTCGGGCGTCAGCAGCCCCAGCTCCGCGTTGGCCCGCGCCGCGGCCTGCTTGACGCACGCCAGCGCCACCACGAGGTCGGGGTGGGTGCTGATGGGGCTGCCCGAGATGGGGAAGTTCTCCAGCGCCCGCAGGGTGTGGACGCCGTAGTAGGCGCCGGCGGGGACCTCGCGGTCTCCCAGCAGGTCGTGCTCGCGGCGCGTGGCGCCCGCGGGGCTCTGGTCGGTCGTCTGCGGCGTCGACACGCCGGCGAGCCTAGCCAGCGCGCGGGCCCCGCCTCAGGAGGGGCGAGGCAGCGGGGGCTGGGCGCCCTCGTGCTGCACGGTGAGCGCCGCGGCCTCCGTCGCGGACTGCACCGCGGCGCGCCGGTCGTCCCCGGCCGCCAGGCGCGCGGCCAGCGCGCCGCAGAAGGAGTCGCCGGCTCCGGTGGTGTCGACCACGTGCTCGACGCGCTCGCCCCGCACCTCCAGCTCGTCCCAGCGCGAGCCCTCCGCCCCCAGGGTCACCAGCAGCGACGCCGGGTGCAGCCCGTCGGCCTCCAGCTGGGCGGCCTCGTGCTCGTTGACCACCACGGGGTCGGCGAGCCGCAGCACGTCCTCGGGCAGCGCCGCGTACGGCGCGAGGTTGAGGACGACGCGCGCGCCCCGGGCGGACGCTCGGCGGACGCCCTCGGCGACCACCTCGAGCGGCAGCTCCAGCTGGGCGAGCAGCACGTCCCCCTCCTGGAGGCCGTCCAGCGCGCTGAGCGCGTCGGGGGCCACCCTGTGGTTGGCCCCGGGGGCGACGACGATGGTGTTCTCGCCCTGGGCGTCGACGCAGATGACGGCGGTGCCCGTGGAGGTCCCCTGCACCGAGCGCACAGCCTCGACGCGCACGCCGAAGGCCTCCAGGCGCCGCAGGTACTCGCGGCCGGCGTCGTCGTCCCCGACAGCCCCCACCAGGGAGACCGCGGCGCCGGCGGCTGCCGCGGCGACGGCCTGGTTGCCGCCCTTGCCGCCGAAGCGGCGCTCCAGGTCACCCGCCAGCAGCGTCTCGCCACCTCGGGGGTGGCGCTCCACCTGCAGGTGCAGGTCGAGGTTGACGGACCCCAGCACGACGACGCTGCCCACGCCGCGGAGCCTAGGGGCGGCGGCGGCGTGCCCGCTCAGCGGATCGTGTAGCCGCCGTCGACGACGAGGTCGGCCCCGTTCACCATGTCGGAGGCGCCGCTGGCCAGGAACAGCGCAGCTCCCGCCACCTCGCGCGGCAGCGCGAAGCGCCCGACGGGGATGTCCCGCTTCGCCGCCTCGCCCTTCTCCCCCGCCCAGGCCTTCCTGCCGAGCTCGGTGAGGACCACGGTGGGGGAGATGCAGTTGGCGGTGACGCCGCGCCCGGCCCACTCGGCGGCCAGCACCCGCGTCAGGCCCACGACCCCGGCCTTGGAGGCGCAGTAGGCGGCGTGCTCGAGGAGCCCGACGCTGGCGGCCTGGCTCGCCATGCTGATGACCTTGCCCCGCCCGGCCTCGAGCATCCGGCGGCCCACCGCCTGGCTGACCAGGAAGGTGCCGGTGAGGTTGACGGCGAGGGTGCGCTCCCACGCGCGGGTGCTCAGCTCCTCCGCGGGCGCGAGGTCGACGATGCCGGCGCAGTTGACCAGCACGTCGATGGTGCCCGTGACCTCCACCGCCGCGGCCACGGCGGCCTCGACGGACGCGGCGTCGGAGACGTCGCAGCCCAGGCCGAGCGCTCCCCCGCCGAGCTCGTCGGCACGGCGCTGCGCGGCCGCGTGGTCGAGGTCGACCACGACGACGCGCGCGCCCCGCTCGGCGAAGGCGCCGGCG
Organism: Quadrisphaera setariae; assembly: GCF_008041935.1. Taxonomy (NCBI): domain Bacteria; kingdom Bacillati; phylum Actinomycetota; class Actinomycetes; order Kineosporiales; family Kineosporiaceae; genus Quadrisphaera; species Quadrisphaera setariae. The sequence goes on along the minus strand of NZ_VKAC01000010.1, from coordinate 193,823 downwards.
ATGGCCGAGCCGATCCCCGACACGGCACCGGTGACCAGCGCGGTGCGACCGTCGAGCCGGAAGCTCAGGTCGACGTCGTCGTCCTGGGGCTCCGGCGCGCCCGTCATCAGTCGTCCAGCTGGAGCTCGCCCAGGCGCGACCAGTCGTCCTGCGGGAGCTGGAAGTTCACGATGCGGGGACGCTCGGCCACCTTGGACCCCAGGGTCCTCATCGCGTGCTGGAAGTGGTCGCTGCTCACGTGCGGCCCGGCGCCGTCGTCGGTGAAGGCCTCCAGGAGGACGTACTCCGTGGGGTCGTCCACGCTGCGCGACCAGTCGAAGAAGAGGTTGCCGGGCTCGGCGCGGGTCGCCTCGGTGAAGTCGGCGACCTCGTCCAGCCACGTGTCGGCGTGCTCGGGCCTGATGCGCCACTTGACGGCGATGAAGATCACGGATGCTCCCCTCGGGACGACGGCGTCCGGTGCGACCGGCGATCGCCACCCTAGGCGGGACTCCCGCCCTCGGCACCCGTGCCGCCGTTCACCCGGAAGGGGGCCGTACCGGTCCTCGGCCTCCACGTCCGGCGCCGTCCTGCCGAGGAGGTGGGTGGAGGCGCCGGGGGACGCGCACGAGGAGCGGGACGTGGACGTGGTGACCGCGCGCTGGACGGCGCGCAGCGGCTGGAGCACCCGGCTGCCCGACAGCGACGGGCCGAGCACGCTGGTGCTGCTCTTCGGCGACTCGGACCTGCTCGACGGCGGCTCGGCCGCTGCCGCGGCCGTCCGCGAGGTGGTGGGGGCCCACCCCACCTCGGTGGTCGTCGGCTGCTCGACGGCCGGCCAGGTCCTCGGCGGCGAGCTGGCCGACGAGGCCCTCACCGTCTGCGTGGTGTCCCTCAGCGCCTCGCGCGTCGCCCTCGAGACCTCCCCCGTGACCGCGAGCACCTCCGCGCAGGTCGGCCGCGACCTGGGCCGCGGTCTGCGCGCCCGCGGCGACGACCTCGCGTGGGTGCTGGTGCTGGCCGACGGGCTGGACGTCAACGGCACCGCCCTGGCGGGGGGCCTGGCCGACGGAGCCGGCGACGGCGTGCTGGTGACCGGGGGGCTCGCCGGTGACGGGGAGCGCTTCGAGCGCACGTGGGTGCTCGTCGACGGACGCCCCGTGGCCGCCAGCGCCTGCGCCGTGGGCGTCTACGGCTCCGGCGTGGAGGTCGCCTCCGGCTCCCGCGGCGGCTGGTCCGCCCTCGGGCCCGAGCGCTCCGTGACCCGGTCCGAGGGGTCGGTGCTGCTCGAGCTGGACGGCCGCCCGGCCCTCGACCTCTACCGCGAGTACCTCGGCGAGCGGGCCCAGGGCCTGCCCGGCACCGCGCTGCTCTTCCCCCTCCAGGTGCGCGCGCCGCAGCAGCCCGACCGCGAGCTGGTCCGGACCGTGCTCGGCGTGGACGACGAGACCCGCAGCATGACGTTCGCCGGGGACGTGCCGCAGGGGTCGGTCGTCCAGCTCATGCGCACCACCACCGGGGACCTGGTGCAGGCGGCCGGTGAGGCCGCCGCCGGCGCCGCCCTGCCCGCCGGCGCGCCGGTGCTGGCCCTGGCCGTCAGCTGCGTGGGCCGCCGCCTCCTGCTCGGACGGCGCACCGAGGACGAGCTGGACGCCGTGGCGGACCAGCTCGGCGAGGGCGACGCGCTGGTCGGCTTCTACTCCTACGGCGAGCTGGCCCCCGCGGGCCGCACGGGGTGCGACCTGCACAACCAGACCATGACCGTGACGCTCCTCCGAGAGGCCCAGGCGTGAGCGAGCTGCACCGGACGCTGGTGCGCCAGCTGCGCCGCCTCGGCCTGGACGCGCGCGTCGCCCCCGGCACCGACGCGTGGGCGGAGGTGCTGGCCGTGGTGAGCAGCACCTACGCAGAGGCCGACGACGAGCGGTACACGCTGGAGAGGTCCCTGGAGGTCTCCTCCCGGGAGATGCGCGGGCTCCACGACGCCCTCAGCCAGCGAGCGCTGCAGGACGCCCTCACCGGCCTGCCGAACCGCGCCGCCCTGCTGGCGCACCTCGAGACGGCGCTGAAGGGCGGGCGCAGCGCCACCGCGCTCTTCATCGACCTCGACGGGTTCAAGCAGGTGAACGACAGCCTCGGCCACGCCGCCGGCGACGAGCTGCTGGTGAGGGCCGCCGAGCGCATCCGCTCCTGCCTGCGACCGACCGACCTGGTGGCCCGTCTGGGCGGCGACGAGTTCGTGGTGGTGTGCGACGACGCCGACGCCGAGGAGGGGGCCGCCGTCGCCGACCGCGTCGGCGCCCAGCTGTGCGCGCCGTTCCGCGTCCACGGCCACGACGCGGTCGTCAGCGCCAGCATCGGGCTGGCGTCCACCGGCCCCGGGTGCAGGGACGCCGAGGCGCTGCTCGGCCGGGCCGACCTGGCCATGTACGACGCCAAGGTGTCCGGCAAGGCGCGCACGTCCGTCTACGACGCCGCCATGCAGTGCGCTGTCGACACCCGCGCGTCGGTGCGCAGCGCCCTCGGCGACGGGGTGCGGGGCGGCGAGCTGCGCCTGCTCTACCAGCCCCTGGTGCGGCTGGCCGACGGGCAGCCGGTCGGCGCCGAGGCCCTGGTGCGCTGGGAGCGCCCCGGGCACGGGCTGCTGGAGCCGGCCGCCTTCGTCCCGGCCGCGCGGGAGAGCGCCCTCATCACCGAGGTCGACTGCTGGGTGCTCACCGAGGCGCTGCGCCGCTGCGCGCCGTGGTGCCGCGCGGGCGCCACCGTGTCGGTCAACCTCTCGGGGCGGTCCCTGGAGGGCGACGCCCTCGTCGACGCCCTCAGCGCCGCGCTGCACCGCTGGGACGTCCCGGCGCGCGCCGTGGTGCTGGACGTCACCGAGACCGACCTGCAGCGGGTCTCCCGCACGGCGGAGCGCACCCTGGCCCGCCTGCGCAGCCTCGGCGCGGGCCTTGCGGTGGACGACTTCGGGTCGGGCGCGTCCTCGCTCGTGAACCTGCGGGGGACGCGGGCCGCCCAGGTGAAGCTGGACGCCTCGCTCGTCGCAGACCTCGACGTCGACGCGTCCGCGGGCTCCGTGGCGGGGGCCTTCATCACCACGGCCCACGCCCTCGGGCTCACCGTGGTGGCCGAGGGCGTCGAGCGCAGGTCCCAGGCGGAGGTCCTGCGCGAGATGCGCTGCGACCTGGCCCAGGGATGGCTGTTCGGACGCCCCGGCGACGGCTCCCTGCTCGACGCCCGCTTCGCCGCGGGGCAGCGGCGGAGGGTCTCCGCCACGGCGTGACGCGGCGACAGCACCGCCGGCGCCGGCGGAGGTGGGGCCAGCAGCGGGACTCGAACCCGCAACCCCTCGTTTACAAGACGAGTGCGCTACCAGTTGCGCCATGCTGGCCGGCGCGTCCCGTGAGGGCGCGTCACCCCCACAGTAGAGCGCCGCACGCCCGGCCGCGGGTCACTGCGCGGACCAGCCGCCGTCGGAGGCGAGCACGGCGCCGCTGACGTTGACGGCGTCGTCGGAGAGCAGGAACGTGATGGACGCCGCCAGCTGCTCGGGCTGCACCGGCTCGGGGATGGTCGCGAGCAGACCGCCGATGCGCTCGGCGCCGAGCTCGGAGGCGAACCGGGCTTCGATGCCGGTGATGACGGGTCCGGGGGCGACGGCGTTCACGCGCACGCCCAGGCGGCCGTACATCACGGCCGAGCTCTTCGTGAGCCCCACCACGGCGTGCTTGGACGTCGTGTAGGCGGCTCCCGCGGCCGAGCCCCGCAGCGCGGCCTCCGAGGCGACGTTGACCACCGAGCCGCCACCGCGCCCCAGCATGAGCGGCACCACGGCTCGGGTGAGGCGCATCGTCCCGTCCACGTTGATGCGCATGACGCGCTCCCAGACGGCGTCGGTCACCTCGTGGACGGGCGTCATGTCGTCCATGACCCCGGCGACGTTGGCGAGCGCCGCGACGTCGGGTCCCGCCGCCTCGACGATCCGCGCCACGCCGTCCGCCTCGGTGATGTCGGCGACGACGACGACCAGGCGGCCCCCCACGGCGTCGGCCCGGGGCCCCAGGTCCGCCGCGAGCGCCTCGAGGCGGTCGGCGACCACGTCGACGGCCACCACGCGCCCGCCCTCGCGGGCCACCCGCGAGGCGGTGGCCCGCCCGATGCCCGAGCCAGCACCCGTCACGACGACGGTCTGGCCCGTGAAGCGGCCGGGCACGACGCGCTCGCGCCAGGCCGGGCGCGCCGCGGGGGAGGCAGAGGGGTGGGCGGTGTCGGGGGCCTGCTCCGTGGCGCCGCGGTGGTCCTCGGCCCCGGTGGCGCGACGCACCAGGTCGGACAGCGCCTCGGCGGACAGCTGGCCGCCGCTCAGGGCGACGAGCCGCTCGAGCGGCAGGAGCCGGACGGGGGCGAGGGCGCTCTCGTCCTGCCCCCCGGACGCCAGCAGCTGCCGGAGCAGGGGACCGCCCGTCGGGTGGTCGAGCCAGGCGGCGACCGAGGACGCGGTGGTGAGCGGAGCGGGCACGAGGACCTCCACGACGAGAGCGGCACCGGACACCACTGTCCGGTTCTCCCGACGCTAGCGCGGCCCGTCGTCCAGGTCCACGGGGATCCCCAGCAGGTCCCACGACCGGCGGGCGACGCCCAGGCGCTCGCCGCGCGGCGTGGTGACGAGCGCGCCCGTCACCATCTGCACCGCCAGACGGAGGTCACCGGTCGTGAGGTCGCGCCGCGGCCGGCGCTCAGGTGCGGTCCGCTCGCGGCAGCGCACCAGCGCCGCGGCGAACCGCTCGCCCACCTCCGCCAGCCGGGGGTCACCGAGGTGGCCCGCCACGACCTGCAGGAACCCCGTCGAGCGCGCTGCCGACCGGGAGACCTCGCCCAGCAGGGCCGGCAGGTCGCCCGCGTCCGCGAGCGCCTCCAGGGCCGTGAGGTCCTCGGTGAAGACCTCCCAGACGGCGCTGGCCCGGTCGGGGAAGACGCGGTACAGCACCGCCTGGCCGACCCCGGCCTCGGCGGCGAGCCGGGACATCGGGACGTCGGCACCCAGCTCGTCGAAGAGCCGCCGCGCTGCGGCCAGCAGCGCCGCGCGGTTCCTCGCCGCGGCGCTCGGTCCGGGGTTGCGCCTCCCGGACCCGCCCCCGTCGTCGTGAGCTGCCACGCGCCCATGGTGTCCCCCGGGCGGCAGCGGCCGCAGGCGGCTGGTAGACCGGAGTGCGTGCCAGACGAGGATGTCCTGAAGGTCGGCGTCGTGGGGCTCGGGTGGGCGGGCCAGCAGCACCTGGAGGCGTACGCCGCCAGGTCGGACGTCCAGGTGGTCGCGCTCGCGGGCATGGAGGCCGACCTGCTGGCCTCCCTGGGCGAGGCGCACGGCGTGACGCACCGCGTGGCGCGCTGGCAGGACCTGCTCGAGGTCGAGGGACTGGACGCCGTGAGCATCGCGGTGCCCACCGCGCTGCACGCGCCCATCGCCGTCGCCGCCCTGGAGCGGGGGCTGCACGTGCTGTGCGAGAAGCCGATCGCCCGCGACGCCCCCGAGGCCGCCACCATGGTCGAGGCGGCCCGCAGCGCCGGGCGCGTGCTGGAGGTGGTGTTCAACCACCGCCAGCGCGGCGACGTGCAGGCGCTGCGGCAGCTGGTGGCCTCCGGGCAGGTGGGGCGGCCGTACGCGGCGCGCTCGTGGTGGCTGCGCCGCCGGGGCATCCCCATGCTCGGCAGCTGGTTCACCAACGCTGAGGCCTCCGGCGGGGGGCCGCTCGTGGACATCGGCGTGCACTGCCTCGACTGGGCGCTGCACGTGCTGGGCGAGCCCCGCGTGGTGGCCGCGAGCGCCGTGACGTTCTCGGAGCTGGGCCCGCGCGGGCTGGGAGGGAGCCGCGGGGGCAGCAAGTCGCTCTCCGGTGACGTGTCGGCCTACGAGGTCGAGGACCTCGCCCACGCCTTCCTGCGCCTGGAGGGCGGCGGTCTGCTGCAGCTGGAGACCTCCTGGGCGGTGTTCCGCGAGCCGGTCGACCAGATGGGCATGACCGTGCGCGGCACCGACGGCGGCGCGGAGCTCGTCGTCGAGGGGAACCCCGACCCGGTGGGCGAGCTGCGGCTGTTCACCGACAGCCCGCTCACGGCGGACGGCGAGGCCGCCGACAGGACCGTGCCGGTGGAGCCGGGGCGCGGTCACGCCGCGGTGGTGGACGCCTTCGTCGACGTGGTGCGCAGCGGCGCTGCGGCGTGGAAGGACCACGACGGGTCGCTGGCCCTGGACCGCGCCCGCATCATCGACGCCTGCTACGCCTCGGCGCGCGAGAACAGGGAGGTCCAGCTGTGAGCCCGACGACGAGCGGCCCGGTGCGGGTGACGGTCTGGAACGAGGGCGTGCACGAAGCGCGCCAGCACCCGGAGTGGATCGGGGAGATCTACCCCGACGGCATGCACGGGGCCATCGCCGCGGGCATCACCGAGCACCTCGGCGAGCGGGCCGTGGTGCGCACGGCGACGCTGGCCTCCGAGCCCGACCACGGGCTCACCGAGGAGGTGCTCGCCGGCACCGACGTGCTGCTGTGGTGGGGCCATGCCGCCCACGAGCAGGTCAGCGACGAGGTGGTCGCCCGCGTCCACCGCCACGTGCTGGCCGGGATGGGCTTCGTCGGGCTCCACTCGGCGCACTACTCGAAGATCTTCACGCGGCTGCTGGGCACCACGTGCTCGCTCGCGTGGCGCAACGAGGGCGAGCGCGAGCTCGTGTGGACCACGGACCCGTCGCACCCCATCGCACGGGGCGTGGCCAACCCGATCGTCATCGAGAAGCAGGAGATGTACGGGGAGCCGTTCGGCATCCCCCACCCCGACGAGGTGGTGTTCCTGTCCACCTTCGCCGGCGGCGAGGTCTTCCGCTCCGGGGTGACCTACCAGCGCGGGCAGGGCCGGGTCTTCTACTTCTCCCCCGGGGACCAGGAGTACCCGGTCTACCAGCACCCCGACGTGCGCCGGGTCATCGCGAACGCGGTGGTGTGGGCGCACCGGCCGGAGGTGGAGCGGCTCAGCGAGGAGCAGCTGGGCTGCACCAACCCGCCGCGCCGCTTCTAGGGGCTGCGCGCAGCCGCGGCGTCAGGCCAGCGCGTCGGCGGACTCGGCGCGGGGTGCCGGCACGGCGGGCTCGGAGGACGAGGACGACGACGAGCGGCCGCCCGAGGCGGGCGCCGCTGCCGCCGGGACCCGCCAACCGCCGACCAGCAGCGCGAGCGCGGCCAGCACCAGTCCGGCGGCGCCCACGGCGGCGAAGCCCCACTGGGCCCCGAACCGGTCCACGGCGACGCCCGTGAGCGGCGCGCCGAAGGCGTCTCCCAGCGTCAGCGCGGAGGCGTGCACGCCCAGCACCAGGCCGCGCACGGTGGCGGGGGTGGCGTGGGTGAGTGCCTCGGCGGTGCCCGCCATGAGCGGGGCGCAGAACAGCCCCGTCGGCACCACGAGCAGCGCCAGCACCGGCCAGCTCCCCGCCAGGGAGACCGGCAGGGCGGTGCCCGCCAGCAGCAGGAGCACGAGCAGCGGGGACGGCCGGTCCTTCATGGCGCCGAAGACGAACCCGCCCACGAGCGAGGCCATGCACCACACCGCGAAGACCAGACCGAGGTGCGGCACGGCGTCCCAGGAGGTCATCACCGCGGACAGCGCGGTGTCGGTGCCGCTCACCGTGACGGTGGCGGCCGAGGTCACCAGCAGCAGCGCCACGACGGGGCGGCTCAGCCAGCTCCTCAGCCGGGGTCGCTCAGCGCGCTCGCCCACCGCCAGGGTGCGCGTGAGCTCGGGGTCGCGCACCGGCGGGTCGAGCACGAACAGCGCCGCACCCGCCACGAGCACGAGCCCGGCCACCGCCGTCAGCGTGGTCGCGGCGCTGGTGGCGGTGTAGAGCGCGATGCCCGCCGCAGGGCCGACGGCGAAGCTCATCTCGACGGCCATCGAGTCCAGCGAGAAGCCGGGGCGGCGCAGCTCGGGGGTGAGCATCGCCGCGAGCGCCTGGCGGGTCACGGAGAACACGGGCAGCGACAGCAGCCCGGCGAGCAGCGCTGCGGGCAGCAGCGCCGAGTACTCCAGGCGCGGGGCGACCACCCAGAAGGCGGTGGAGGCGACGGTGGTGACGGCGACGACGGGCCGCAGGCCCACCCTGTCGACGGTGCGGCCCACGAGCGGGGCACCGACCGCGGCGCCGACGGCGAAGGCCGCGCCGAGCAGGCCGGCCAGGCCGTAGCCGTGCCCGAGGTCGAGCACCACGTGGAGGGTGAGGACGACGGGCGCTGCCGCGATGGGGATGCGCGCGAAGAGCCCGATGAGGATGACGGCGGGGACGCCGCGGCGCGCGAGGACACCGCGGTAGACAGCGAGGGACACGCACGATCCGTTCAGGTACCAGCGCTCAGGGGCGCCGCGGCCGGGTCAGCACCCCGGCGGTGGGCAGACCCGTGACGCGGGCCGGCACTCCCTACAGTGCCAGAGGAGCGCCGCTGATTCCCACTCGAGCAGGGCCGCTCGCGTGGCGCATCGGCGGCCAGGGCGCCATCAGACCGCTGTTTCCGTCGTCTCGAGCCCGCGCAGCCGGGCCTGCCGCTGCTGTTCCCGGCCTCCCCGGGACCGCACCCGAGCGCCCGGCTGCGGGCCGCACGGCGGGTCAGCCCTTGAGGGAGCCGCTCGCCAGGCCGGCCACGTAGTAGCGCTGCAGTCCCACGTAGAGCACCACGCACGGGATCATCGCGATGAGCGCCCCAGCGGCCAGAAGCCCGTAGTCGACGGCGCCGTACGCACCCTGCTGCAGGTTCAGCAGGGCCACCGGCAGCGTGTAGAGCTGCTGCTGGGTGAGGAACGTCAGCGCCCCGAGGAACTCGGTCCACGACGCCAGGAAGGCGTACAGCGCCGTGGTGGCGATGCCGGGCGTCACCAGGGGGCGCAGGACGGAGAAGAAGGTCCGGCCGGTGCCCGCGCCGTCGACGAAGGCGGCGTCCTCCAGCTCCGAGGGCACCGCGGCGAAGGCGTTGCGCATGACGAAGACGCCGAACGGCAGGTTCACGGTGGTGTAGAAGAGCACCAGCCCGAGCAGGCTGTCGGTCAGCCGCATGGCGTTGAGCTGCATGAACAGCGGCGTGATGATCGCCTGAAACGGGATCATGAGCGTCAGCACGATGGCCCCGAAGGCCGCGCCCGAGAAGCGGAACCGGAAGCGGCCGAAGCCGTACCCGGCCGCCGTGGCGACGGCGGCGGTGAGCACGGCCGTCGAGAGCGAGACCACGAGGCTGTTGAGGGTCGCCCGCCCGAGCCCCGCGGTGCCGCCGACGGCCGCGAAGTTGGCGGCCGTGAGGTCGAAGAACGTCGCCCAGGACGGCGCCTCGGTGATGACGGCGTTGGTCTGGAAGGCCCGCAGCAGCGACCACAGCAGCGGCGCAGCGAAGACGAGGACCGCCAGCACCCCCGCCAGCCCGTAGAGGACCAGCTTGGTGCGGGACTCGGCGTGTCCGGCAGCGCTCGGCGTCGTCGTCCCTCTGCCGGGCCGGCGGGGTCCCCCGGTGGCGGAGCGGGTGGGGGCAGCGGTGGCCATGGGCGTCTCCCTCAGTCCTTCTCGCGCAGCAGCCAGAACTGGGTGGCGGTCACCAGGGCCACCACCAGCACGAGCACCAACGACAGCGCGGTGGCGGAACCGACCTGCAGCTGCACGAACGCGCGGTTGTAGATGGCGAGCACCACCGGGGTGGTGTCGGTGCCCGGACCGCCCTGGGTCAGCACGAAGAACTGCGTGAAGGCCAGGAACGAGCCGATCACCGAGAGGATGAGGCTCATGGCGATGGGGCGGCGGAGCATGGGGATGGTGATGTCGCGCTCGCGCTGCCACCAGGTGGCTCCGTCGACCTCGGCCGACTCGTAGCACTCCCGCGGCACGGCCTGCATGCCCGAGAGCAGCAGCACCATGGTCAGCCCGGAGACGCCCCACACCACCAGCAGGCTGATGAGCGCGGTGGCCAGCGGCCCGGAGGTGAACCACGCCGTCTGGCCGTCGGTGGCTCCCACGGCCTGGAGCACGAGGTTCACCGCACCGCTGCCGGGCTGGGCCTCGAGCACCAGCAGGAAGCTCAGCGTGGACAGGCCGATGACGTACGGCAGGAAGAAGAGCGTGCGCAGCAGCGTGGAGCCCCGGCGGTTCGCCCGGACCACCACCGCCATGAGGTAGCCGACCACGAGGATCGGGAGCGTGACGATCGCCGTGTACAGCAGCGTGTAGCCCACCGAGCGCAGGAACGCGGTGTCGCCGGGGATGGCCGCGAAGTTCTCCAGTCCGATGAACCGGAAGGCGCCGACCAGGGGCCAGCTGGTCAGCGAGATGCCGATCGCGAAGACGAACGGCACCAGCACGAAGACGACGACGAACGCCAGCGCCGGCAGCACGAGCAGCAGGCCCGTGGACGAGCGGTGCGTGATGGTGCTGCGCCCCTGCTGCGCGGTCATCGCTGCGCCTGCTCGAGGACGCGGTCGTAGGCGCTCTGCGCCCCGGCCATCGCGCCGTCGACGTCACCGTCGAACACCGCCCGCCTGAACATCTCGAAGTACGGGCTGTCCGGCTGGTTGTAGAGGAGGTTGTAGGACAGGGTGCGCGGCGCGTAGCCGGCCCGGATCTGCTCGAGCGGGGCCACGGCCAGTGGGAACTCCTCGCGGTAGCGGTCGGTCGCGGCGTCGGCGCGGACCGGGAAGTAGCCGCCCACCGGCAGCCGCTCCTGCTGCGCCACGTCGAGCGCGAAGCGGGTGAACTCCCAGGCGGCCGAGGCGTTCTGCGCGCCACGCGGGATGCAGAGGTTGTCACCGCCGGTGAAGAAGGAGACCCCGCCGGTGGGGCCGGGCAGGAGCGAGACGCCGGTGCGGGCGGCGACCTCGGCGGGCTGGTCCATGACGGCGGCGAAGTAGTTGCCGGGCAGCAGCCCGACCTCGCCGGCGGTGAAGTCCGAGCCCCACGAGGTGCCGGTGTCGGAGAAGTTGCCGCGGGGCATCAGGCCCTCGGACCACATCGTCCTGTAGAAGTCGAGGACGGCCCGCAGGGCGCCGTTGCCCTCGATCCCGCCGCGCTGCTCCCCGACCTCTCCGGAGATCATGTCGGTCCCCGCGGCCCAGGTGTGGGGCTGCGTGACGAAGCCGATGATGCCGCTGGCGTTGCCCGCCAGCGACCACCCGTAGGTGTCGCCGCCCAGCTCGCGCACGGCGCGGGCGGCGGCCAGGCACCCGTCGAGGTCGGTCAGGGACGCCGGGTCGACGCTCGCGCGGCCCAGCAGCTCGGTGTTGTGCCAGAGCACGGAGTCGTCGGCCAGGAACGGCAGCCCGTAGACCCTGTCGTCCAGGGTCGACAGCGCCGTCTGGCCCGGGCTCAGCTGCTCGCGCCCCGGCAGCTGGGCCACGAGGTCGGTGAGGTCGGTGAAGACGTCGCGGACGATGAACAGGATCGTGTCGATGTCGTTCATCGCCAGCAGGTCCGGGACGGCCCGGGCGCGGATGGCCGTGGCGAGCTTGGTGACGTACTGCGTGCCGAGGACGGGGGTGAGCTCCACGCGGATGCGGTCCTGGCTGGCGTGGAAGGCGTCGACCACCGCCTGGGTGCCGGTCTGGGTGTCGGAGCGGGCCCACAGGCGGAGCACGCCGGTGGCGTCCTGCCCGAAGCCCGCGGCGGTGGTGTCGGGGGCCGGCAGCACTCCGCTGCCGCACCCCGCGAGCGCCGGCGAGACGCCGGCCAGGCCTGCGAGCCCCGCCAGGGCGAGGAACTCCCGTCTGGTGCGCACCGCTGCGCCCCCTTCCGTGCTGGGTGCCGCCGGGTCCGCCCTGCTGGACGGGCGGACCCGGCGGGGTCTGGGGAGGCTCCCGGTCAGCGCACGGGCAGCCAGACCCGCATCGGGCCGACGCCGCGGTTGGCCCACACCGCGTACGGCACGGCGGTGAGCTCGACGTCGCTCCCCGGCGCCGGCTCGGGCTCGGCCGCGGGCAGCCAGGTGGCCCCACCGCCCTCGTGCCCAGCGGAGCGGCCGCGCGGGTGGAGGACGACGACCCCGCCCAGCAGGTCGTCGCGACGCTCCACGCCGACCGGAGCGCCGGCGTCGACCACGACGTCGTCGACGAGGACCCCCTCGGGCTGGTCGACCTGCTCGAGGGCGTACACGAGCGGGCCGCGCTCGAGGGCGACGGCGCCGCGGGCGTCGTCGACGCGGCGGTCGGCGCGCGAGAGGCGCACGTCGAGCGGGAGGTCGAGCTGGAGCACGTCACCGGCGGCCCAGGCGCGCGTCACGCGGAGGTAGGTGCCGGGCTGCGGCTGGAGCTGCTGGTCGCCGACGCGGGCGGTGGCCCCGGCGGCCCAGGCGGGGACGCGCACGGACAGCGTCCACTGCGCGCCGTCGACGGGCTCCCCCTGACCGACCTCCTCCACCTGCACCCGGACGCCGCCGTCCCACGGGTACCCGGTCTCCACGGCCAGGCGCACCGGACCGACGCCCTCGACCTGCGCGGTCAGCGAGCTCGGCGCGAACAGGTGCAGCTGGACGCCCTCGGTGCCGTCGACGGCGCCCGTGGTGGCGAGGTGGCCGTCGAGGCTGGAGAGGGTCCGCATGATGTTGGGCGGGCAGCACGCGCAGTCGAACCAGCCGCGGCGGCCGTGCGCCGGGCTGCGGTTCTCGAAGGGGTGGGAGCCGTCCCGGAACTGCAGCGGGTTCACGTAGAAGTACTCGTCACCGCTCAGGGAGACGCCGGCGGGGAAGCCGTTGTGGAGCATGCGCTCCGCGGCGTCGGCGTAACGGGCGTCCCCGGTGGACAGCAGCATCCGCCAGGCCCACTGGATCCCCCCGATGGCGGCGCACGTCTCGGCGTAGGCGCGGTCGCTGGGCAGCTCGTAGGGGTCTCCGAAGGCCTCCCAGTCCCAGCGCGAGCCGAGGCCGCCGGTGATGTAGGTCTTCGTGGCCCACATGTGGGCGAACTGCCGCTCCAGGGCGGCCAGCAGCTCGGCGTCACCGGTCTCCGCGGCCACGTCGGCGGCACCGGCGGTCAGGTACACCGCGCGCACCGCGTGGCCCTCCACCGTGGTGGCCTCGCGCACCCGCACCCGGTCGGAGAAGTACGTCGGCTCCTTGCCGTGGCCCTCAATGATCCCGGTGCCGCGCGCCTCGACCATCCAGCGCGCCAGCTCCAGGTAGCGGCGCTCACCGGTCTCGCGGAACAGCTCCACCAGGCCCATCTCGACCACGGGGTGCCCGTCGACGTCGCGCAGCTGCCCCTCGCCGTCGCCGAAGGTCGCGTCGAGGTGGTCGGCCAGCTTCACGGCGACGTCGAGGAGCCCGCGCTCACCGGTCGCCCTGCTGACGGCGACGGCCGCCTGGAACAGGTGCCCGGCGCAGTACATCTCGTGGCTCCACGGCAGGTCGGCGTACCGCCCGCGCTTCCCGAGGGAGCCGTCCTGCACCTGCACCACGGAGTCGAGGTAGCCGTCCTCGGCCTGCGCCGCCGCGACCTCCGCCGTGAGCTCGCGGATCCAGCCGAGCAGCTGCTCGCTGGGCTCGCGCCCGTGCTCCCACGCCGCCGCCTCGAGCCACTTGTGGACGTCGGAGTCCATGAAGATCGGGCCGGTGACCTGCGCGCCCTCGGGGGCGGTGCCCGCGGCGATGCGCAGGTTGGTGAGGTTGCCGGCGCTCTCGAGGCGCTCGCGGCCGGTGGGGATGGCGTTCTCGCGGTTGGCGCGCTGGCGGTCGGCCCAGTAGCCGCCGGTGATGCGGGCGGCGCCGGGGGCCACCGGCTGCAGCGCCGTGGTGCCCGGGGTGGGGCGGACGGGGCCGGCGACCACCGGTGCGGCACCGGCCGGCCCGGCGCCCTGGGCGGTGGTCTGGGCGGTGGTCGTCGAGGCCACGCGGATCCTTCTCTCGCATCGTCGCGGAACGCTAGGAACACGTTTTCTGGAACCGTAGCCGCGATGCTGCCCACCAGACAACCCCTGGTGGAGATGGTCATGGGGTCTACGATCGGCCCGCAGGGGACGACAGACAGGAAAGCTCGATCGCTCCGAGGCGAGGAGGTGCCAGTGACCAGCAGGACCGTGCACCGCCGACCGGCGGTGCGCATCGTCGACGTCGCGGCACTGGCAGGGGTCTCCCCCGGCACCGCCTCCAAGGCGCTCAACGGCACGGGGCAGCTGCGCCCCGGGACCGTCGAGCGCGTGCGGCAGGCGGCCCAGCAGCTCGGCTTCACCCCGGACGGGGTCGGACGCGCCCTGTCCTCCGGGCGCAGCTTCACCGTGGGGCTCGTGACCACCGACAGCTTCGGGCGCTTCACCGCCCCGGTGCTGCAGGGCGCCGAGGACACCCTCGGCGCCGGCGACATGGCGGTGCTGCTGTGCGACACCCGCGACGACGCCCTGCGCGAGAAGCACCTGCTGAAGATGCTGGCGAGCCGCAGGGTCGACGGCGTCATCGTCACGGGCCGGCGCACCGACCCGCGCCCACCGGTCGACCTCGGCGCCGCCGCCGGTGCTGTGCCGGTGGTCTACGCCTTCCAGCCCTCGGCCCGTGAGGGCGACACCAACGTCGTGGTGGACGACGCCGCCGGCGCCGCCGACGCCGCCCGGCACCTGCTCGACCTCGGCCGCCGACGCGTCGGGCACGTCACCGGCTGGCCCGAGCACCACAGCGCCCGCGTGCGGGCCGCAGCCGTGGTCGGTGCGCTCGGCGGGGCGCTGGCCGGCGAGCCGCTGTTCGGCGCCTGGAGCGAGCAGTGGGGCCGCCAGGCCGTGGACGTGCTGCTGCGCCACCACCCCGACCTCGACGCCGTCAGCTGCGGCAGCGACCAGATCGCCCGAGGGGTCTGCGACCGGCTGCGCGAGCTGGGCCGGTCGGTCCCCGACGACGTCGCCGTGACGGGCGTGGACGACTGGGACGTCATGGCGCTGGCCTCGCGCCCGCCCCTGACCACCGTGGACCTGCGCCTGGCCGAGGTGGGGCGGCGCGCTGCGCAGCTGCTGCTCGACGCCGTGGACGGGCGTGACGTGCCGCCCCGCACGGTGCTGCCCGCGCAGCTGGTGCTGCGCGCCTCGACCCTCGGCGCCTGAGGCTCAGAACCCTCAGACGAGGGCGACCCACTGGTCCCAGAAGGCCTGGGCGATGAGGACGACGACGAGCAGGTCCGTCAGCACCGTGAGCAGCAGCCGGTACTCCACCAGCGCGGCGACGGCCCGGCGGGCTCCCCGCGGCACCGGGATGGTCCCGCGGTCGAGGGAGTCGACGGTGGTGGTCCAGAACATCGGGATGACCACCGCCCAGGCGACCATGCACCACGGGCACAGCGCCTTGATCGAGTAGAGGCTCTGGGTCATCAGCCAGCAGATGAAGACGAACCCCAGGGTGATGCCCACCTGCCAGCCCGCCCGCACCCAGCGCGGCAGCGGGGTGCCGGACAGCAGGAGGACCCCCAGCGTGGTCGCGACGGCGAAGGCCGCGATGCCGATGAGCGGGTTGGGGAACCCGAACAGCCGCGCCTGCCAGGTCACCATCACCGACCCGCAGGAGATGAACGGGTTGATGTCGCAGGACGGCGTGTAGCCCGTCGGGTCGAGGAGCAGCTTGATGCGCTCCACCGTCAGCGTGAACGCCGCGAGGAAGCCGATCACGCCGCCGACGGTCAGCAGCAGCCCCAGGCGGCGCGGGGGCACCGGGTCCGCGGAGAGGTGTCCCTCGGCGACTCGCGGTGCGTCGTCGTCCTCGGAGACAGCGGAGGACGACGACGCGCGCGGAGCGGGGGGTCGCACGCCGCTGCGAGCGCTCATCAGCCCGCGACGCCGATGGCCTGGGCCAGCTCCTGCTGGCCGGGAGCCCCGCCCTGGGAGTTCTGGAGCAGCTTGCCGTCGACGAGGACCGTCGGGGTGCCGTTGACCACCCGCTGGCCCTGGGAGTCCGTGAGCTTGAACGCCGCGTCGTTCATCTGCTGGGCGAAGTCGTCGTAGGTGCCGTTCGCGATGCACGTGCCGACGTCACCGCCGGCGGCCTTCGCGATGGACACGATCTTGCTGTCGGTCAGGCCGGTGCCGCCCTCCTCGGGCTGCTCCACGTACATGGCGGTGTTGAACTCGTAGAAGTCCGCCCCCTGCTGACCCGCCAGGCAGTACGCGGCGTTCGCCGCGCGCGTGGAGTACTTCGTGCCGCCGGACTGGCTGTCGAGGAAGGTCAGCGGCCGGTACTCGAGCTTGGTGGTGCCCGCCTGGACCTGCTGGTCCAGCCACGGGCCGACCGCGGCCTCGTAGGCCTTGCAGACCGGGCACTGGTAGTCCTGGAAGATCGTGATGGTGTGCGGGGCGTCGCTCTTGCCGAGCACGATCCCCCCGTCAGCGGTGACCCCGGGCGGCGCGGCTGCGGGCTCGCCCCCACCGGCGCGGCTGATGCCGAACGCCACGGCGCCGACGACCAGCACCAGCGCCACGGCAGCGGCGGAGATGGCGAGGACGCGGTTGCGCCGCTGCTTGCGGGCCTGCGCCTCCCGCATCTGGCGGGCCTTCTCGCGCGCGGCGTCGCGGCGGGCGTCCTTGGTGGTGGGCCGGTCGGGCACGGGGCTTCCTCCAGGGTGTCCGGTCAGCTCCCCAGGCTACGGGCGCCGCCTGGGAGGTCGCTGGACGTCGACGTGGCGCGGGCCTGCGGCTCCCGCCGGACGGCCCGGCGTCGTCAGCCCAGGCCGGGTGGAGCGTCGGTCAGCGGGGTCCAGTCAGGGGTGCCGCCGCTGTTCACCACCACGATGACGCAGGCCACCAGCACCAGCGCCAGCACGGAGACCGCCACGCGGCTGCTGGTCCGTCCGGGCAGCGCCCCGCGGACCGCCGTGCGGGAGCCTCGGCGCACGGTCCGGCTGCCCGGCCCCCACCAGGCCGTCACCGCTCCCACGAGCACGGCCGCCGCCAGCGGCAGCGCCTGCCCCGGCACGGGGGTGCTCTGCGGCGCGATGGCCCACCCCACGAGGAAGGCGGTGCTGACGGCCATGGCCGCGGGCAGCAGGAGGGCGGGCAGCGACGCGAACAGGGCCACCAGCAGCTGGCCCGGCAGCGCCAGCGCCGCCACGGTGCCGTCGGAGCGGCGCGGGCCCCGCTCGTAGCGCCGGCGGACCACGGCGGCGACCGACCTGTCGACCGTGCGCGCCAGCACGACGGCGACGGCGACGGCGGACGCCGCGACCAGCGGCGCCACGGCGCCGAGCGCCACGGCCACGAGCAGCAGCAGGAGCAGCACCGCGCCGGTGGCGGGCCGGCCCTGCTCGGCCCCCTCTCCGATGGGTGCGTACGGGGGGGCCGGCGCCGGGGGCGCAGGCCGCTCGTAGCCCGGCGGGGGCTCGTACGGAGCGCCGGCGCGGTGGGTCCCGTCGTAGGGAGGGACCACCTGGGTCCGGTCGTGCTGAGCGCTGTCGTGCGGGCGCGTCACGGGCGCCTCGGAGGGCAGCACCCTGGTGCTCTCCGACCGCTCGGGCCGGGCGGCGGCGAGCCCGCCCACCAGCTCGGTGGGCGCCTCGGCCCTCCGGGCGGGGCCGCTGCTGCGGGCCGCCGGCTCGGGCCAGGGGACGGGAGCGGCCTCCGGCGGGGCGCCGTCGAGCGGCGGCGCCGCCTCCGGCATGACGGTGGTCTCGGGGAGCGCGGTGGAGGACTGCGCGGAGGAGGGCTGCACGTGCAGAGCTGGAACGGCCGAGGTGCGTGCAGCGGGTCGGTGGAGCGGCACGGCCGCCGTGGGCGCGGCGCTGGAGCCGGTGCGCACGGGCGGCCACGTGCCGACGTCGGGGTCCAGGAGCGCCTGCACGGCCTGGCGCAGGCGTCGCGGCGGGGGGCGCAGCGAGGGCTCCGGCGACAGCGCGGACCGCAGCAGGCCCACCAGCGGCTCCGGGGCGCCGGTGACGTCCGCCGCGCCCCGTCGGACCCTGGACAGCACGGCCTCGGACGGCCCGGTGCCGAACGGGGGGCGGCCCGTGGCGGCGAAGGCGAGGGTGGCGGCCCAGCCCCACCAGTCGCCGGAGGAGGTGGGGGACGCGCCGTCGAGCACCTCGGGCGCCAGGTACCCCGGGGTCCCCATGACCAGGCCCGCGCTGGTGAGCCGGACGTCGTCGGCCACCTGCGCGATGCCGAAGTCGATGACCACCGGGTCGCCGTCGGCCACGAGCACGTTGCCCGGCTTGAGGTCCCGGTGGACCACCCCGGCGTGGTGGATGGCTGCGAGCGCGTCGCCCAGCCCCAGGCCGAGGCGGCCGAGCGCGGCGCCCCCGAGGGGACCCTCGCGCTCGACCAGCAGGTCGAGCGGCGGAGCGGGGACGAACTCGGTGACCACGTAGGGCTGGTCAGCGTCGGGGTCGGCGTCGAGGACCTCGGCGACGCGCGGCGAGCGCACCCGCTGGAGGGCGTCGACCTCACGCGCCAGGCGGCTGCGCGCCGACGGGTCGGCGGCGACGTGGGGTCGCAGCACCTTGATGGCCACCGCCCGCCCGGCCGGGTCGAGCCCCAGGTGGACCACGCCCATGCCGCCGCCGCCGATGACCTGCAGGAGGCGGTAGGGGCCCAGCCGGCCGATGACCGACGGGGTCGCGGGGCCCTGCGACGCCGGCGTCCCGGTGGGCGGACCGGGCGCGCGGAGGGCGGCGCTGTCGCGCGCGCCGAGCCCCGAGGTCCTGGCGTCCACCCCGCCACGGTACGCGGCGGAGGGCCCCCTCGCGTGGCGCGGCGCGGCGGGGCGGCGGTCGCGGGGCGGACGACGCCCGCCTAGGGTCGGGTCCGAGCCAGCTCCCGGGGGGCCGGTGGGAGCTGCTGGACGAGCGGGGAGCTGACGCCGGTGCCGCAGGCCGTGGGCGAGTACGACTTCGTGGTGGTGGCCAACCGGCTCCCCGTCGACCGCGTGGTCGCTGACGACGGGAGCACCTCCTGGCGAACCTCCCCCGGCGGTCTGGTGACGGCGCTGGAGCCGGTGATGCGCCGCGCGGAGGGCGCCTGGGTCGGCTGGAGCGGAGACGCCGGCGAGGCGCCGGAGCCGTTCGACGGCGAGGACATGCACCTCGTGCCCGTGCCGCTGTCCGAGGAGGAGGTCTCGACCTACTACGAGGGCTTCTCCAACGACACGCTGTGGCCGCTCTACCACGACGTCATCGCCGTGCCGACGTACCACCGGGCCTGGTGGGACGCCTACGTCAAGGTCAACCGGCGCTTCGCCGAGGCGGCCGCCGCCCAGGCCGCCCGCGGGGCGACGGTGTGGGTGCAGGACTACCAGCTGCAGCTGGTGCCGGCCGTGCTGCGGGAGCTGCGCCCCGACCTCAAGATCGGCTTCTTCAACCACATCCCCTTCCCGCCGTACGAGCTCTTCGCGCAGATGCCGTGGCGCCGGCAGGTGGTCGAGGGCCTGCTGGGCGCAGACCTCGTGGGCTTCCAGCGGCAGTCCGACGCCAACAACTTCCTGCGGGTCTGCCGGCGCCTCCTCGGGCTCGACAGCCGACGGCACCGCATCACCGTCCGCGACGACGACCGCGGAGAGCGCCAGGTGCACGCCGCGGCGTTCCCGATCTCCATCGACACGCCCGCCTACGAGGAGCTGGCCGCGCAGCCGTCGGTGCAGTCGCGGGTGACCGAGGTGCGCTTCGAGCTCGGAGCGCCGCGCAAGCTGCTGCTCGGCGTGGACCGGCTGGACTACACCAAGGGGATCATGCACCGGCTCAAGGCCTACGGGGAGCTCCTCGACGACGGCGTCGTCGACCCCGAGGACACGGTGCTGGTGCAGGTGGCCACCCCCAGCCGCGAGCGCGTGGACAGCTACCGCCAGCTCCGCGACGAGATCGAGCTGGCCGTGGGCCGCATCAACGGCGAGCACGGCTCGATCGGGCGCGCGGCGGTGCACTACCTGCACCACAACCAGCCGCGCGAGGAGATGTCCGCGCTCTACCAGGCCGCCGACGTCATGCTCGTCACGGCGCTGCGGGACGGCATGAACCTCGTGGCCAAGGAGTACGCGGCCTCACGGCTCGACGAGCGCGGCGTGCTGGTGCTCAGCGAGTTCACGGGCGCCGCCGACGAGCTGGGCGGGGCGCTCCTGGTCAACCCCCACGACATCTCCGGCCTCAAGCGCGCGGTCCACCAGGCGCTGGAGATGCCGGAGAAGGAGCAGACCCGCCGGATGCGCCAGCTGCGACGGCGCGTGCGCACGCACGACGTGACGCGCTGGGCGGAGGCGTTCCTCTCGGCCCTGGAGACGGGACAGGGCTCCGGGGCCGCCACCCCGGAGGCCGAGCAGGCCGCGGCGGGTGCCCGGTGAGCGCGTCGCCGTCGTCGTCGTCCTCGCCTCCAGCGGGGGGTGACGGCGCGCTGCTCAGCGAGCTGCGCGCCGCCATCGACGCCCTGTCCGCAGCGCCGTCGGTGCTGCTCGCGTTCGACTTCGACGGGGTGCTCGCTCCGATCGTCGAGCAGCCCGGTGCGGCGCGTTCGCTGCCGGCCAGCGCCGCGTCCCTCGCCGCACTGGCCCGCGTGGACCGGGTGTCGGTGGCCCTGGTCAGCGGCCGGGCCATGGCCTCCCTGCGCGAGGTGGCCGACCCGCCGGACGGCGCCCTGCTCGTGGCCAGCCACGGCGCCGAGGGCGACGGCGTGCCCAGCGACCTCGACGACGAGCAGCGCGCGCTGCTCGCGCGGGTGGTGGAGGCGGTGCGGGCCGTGGCGGACGCCCACGAGGGGACGCACCTGGAGCTGAAGCCGGCCGGGGCCGTGCTGCACACGCGCTCGGCGGCCCGCGACGCGGCCGCCGAGGCCTCCCGGCTCGTCGCGGACGGTCCTGGCGCGTGGGAGGGCGTGCGCGCGCTGCGCGGCAAGGAGGTCGTCGAGCTCAGCGTGGTCGAGGCCGACAAGGGCAGCGCCCTGGTCGCGCTGCGCGACCGGCTGGCCGAGCGCACCGGGACCCGGCCGGTGGTGCTGTACGCCGGGGACGACGTCACCGACGAGGACGCCTTCGGCGCCCTCGAACCCGCCGCCGGTGACGTCGGGGTCAAGGTGGGCGACGGCGAGACCGCGGCGGAGTTCCGCGTGGGCACCCCCGAGGACGTCTCAGCCCTGCTCCAGCACCTTGTGAGCGTTCTCAGAGGCTGAGTCGCAGGTACGGGGGTTCCGTGATCGCCCCGTCTAGGGCACTATGGGCCGCGGACACCGGCGTCCACCTCGGTCGCCGGTAGCCCTCCGCACGGCCACCGACGGCCAGGCGGAGTCCCTCACTCGGATCGTCCGGCACGTTCCTGCCGGTGGGAGGACGCTTTCTCATGGCTTCTGTGGTCTACGACAACGCGACGCGCCTGTACCCGGGCGGCGAGCGCCCCGCGGTCGACAAGCTCAACCTCGAGGTCGCCGACGGCGAGTTCCTCGTGCTGGTCGGCCCGTCGGGCTGCGGCAAGTCGACCTCCCTGCGCATGCTCGCCGGCCTCGAGGACGTCAACTCCGGACGCATCCTCATCGGCGACCGCGACGTCACCGACGTCCAGCCCAAGGACCGGGACATCGCGATGGTGTTCCAGAACTACGCGCTGTACCCGCACATGACAGTGGCCGACAACATGGGCTTCGCCCTGAAGATCGCCGGCGTCAAGAAGGACGAGATCAAGACGCGCGTCGCCGAGGCCGCGAAGATCCTCGACCTCACCCAGTACCTCGAGCGCAAGCCGAAGGCCCTCTCCGGTGGCCAGCGCCAGCGCGTCGCCATGGGCCGCGCGATCGTGCGCCAGCCCCAGGTGTTCCTCATGGACGAGCCGCTGTCCAACCTGGACGCGAAGCTCCGCGTGCAGACCCGCACCCAGATCGCGCAGCTGCAGCGCCGCCTGGGCGTCACCACCGTCTACGTGACCCACGACCAGGTCGAGGCCATGACGATGGGTGACCGCGTGGCGGTCCTCAAGGACGGTCTGCTCATGCAGGTCGACAGCCCGCGCCGCATGTACGACCACCCGAACAACGTCTTCGTGGCCGGCTTCATCGGCTCCCCGGCCATGAACCTGCTCAACCTCGACGTCGTCGACGGCGGCGTGAAGTTCGGCTCCACCACGATCCCGGTGCCCCGCGACACGCTGCAGGAGACCGGCTCGACGGTCACCATCGGTGTGCGTCCGGAGGACCTCGACCTCGCTGACGACGGCCTGCCCGTCGAGGTCGACGTCGTCGAGGAGCTCGGCGCCGACGCCTACCTGTACGGCCGCGCGAAGCTGGGCTCCTCCGAGCAGCAGATCATCGCCCGCGTCGACGGTCGCCGTCCTCCTCAGGCCGGCTCCACGGTGCGCGTGGTCCCCAAGTCGAACCACATCCACCTGTTCTCGTCCAAGGACGGTCAGCGCATCGGCGACTGAGCTCCGCCCCAGGCGGCTCGGCACCACCAGCACCACCCGAGGGGCGTCCCGCTGCGGCGGGGCGCCCCTCGGCGCGTCAGACGTCGAGGAGGCGACGGCCCTCGAAGGCGCGACCGAGCGTGACCTCGTCGGCGTACTCCAGGTCGCCGCCGACGGGCAGGCCCGAGGCCAGGCGCGTGACGCGCAGCCCCATCGGCTTGAGCATCCGCGCGAGGTACGTGGCGGTCGCCTCCCCCTCGAGGTTGGGGTCGGTGGCGAGGATGACCTCGGTGACCTCGCCCGAGGCCAGGCGCGACAGCAGCTCGCGCACGCGCAGGTCGTCAGGACCGACGCCCTCGATGGGGCTGATGGCGCCGCCGAGCACGTGGTAGCGGCCGCGGAACTCGCGGGTGCGCTCGATGGCGACGACGTCCTTCGGCTCCTCCACCACGCACAGCACGGTGGTGTCGCGCCGCGGGTCGAGGCAGATGCGGCACTGCTCCTCCTGCGCGACGTTGCCGCACACCGAGCAGAACCTCACCCGGCGCTTCACCTCCGTGAGTGCCGAGACGAGGCGGGCCACCTCGTCCTCATCAGCGGCGAGGAGGTGGAACGCCAGGCGCTGGGCGCTCTTGGGCCCCACACCGGGGAGCCGCCCGAGCTCGTCGATGAGGTCTTGGACCGCGCCCTCGTACACGCGTCGAGCCTACGTGGCAGCACCGACCGCTCGGGCCGGACGCCAGAGGTGGCCTCAGCGGCGCTCGTCGACGGAGAGCACCCGGCCTCCGAGCAGGCGCTGCACCACGGGCAGGCCGACCTGGCCCGAGCCCTCGGCATCAGGGTCGTCCCGGCTCGGCTCGTCCTCGGGAGCCAGCGGCCCGCGGCCGGCGGTGCTGCCGGCGCCGCCCCCGTCCCCGGACACCGCGCCCCCGGCAGCGGCCGCGGAGCGCATGGCGGACCGGGCCAGGTCGGCCCCGCTGAGGGGGCGCCCCGCCGCTCCCGCGCGCTGCGCGGGCTGGTGGGACGGCTGCGGGGTGGGCTGCGCGGCAGGCCGAGCGGCAGGCCGAGCGGTCGGAGCGGCACCGCCCGCCGGCGCGGTGGAGGGCGCCGGGCCGCGCTCGGGGGCAGGTGGCGGCGTCGCCGCTGCGCGCGGTTCCCCTGAGGACGACGGAGCCGCCGGCGCCGCGGGGCGCTGGCGGGAGAGCTGTCCGGCGTCGGCCCAGGGGTCGTCGTCCTCCGGAGGCGGCGGCTCACCGTCGTCCGGGGGCTCCGGCGGAGGCGCGTCCTCCCAGGGGGGCGGGGCGGCGCTGCGCTGGCGCCGCGCGGGAGGCGGCGCCTGGTCCGGCCGGCCGGCTCCCCGCGGGGTGGCGCTGCCGCGTGCGTCGTCTCGGGGGGCGCTGTCACGGTGCCGCACGGGCTCGTCCGCGTCGGCGGGGGGCGCCGCCGTCCCGTGCCCGGGGCGCGCAGCGCCGCTGGGAGCAGCGGGACGCTCGGCGCCGGCGGGAGCGGGAGCGGTGGGGCGCTCGGCAGGAGGAGCGGCGACGGGAGCGGGTGCAGGGGCCACCGGGGCCGCGCGTCCCCCCGCGGGCGCCGACGAGGCCCCCGGGACGGGGGCGCCCGCGTTGGTGGCGACGACCTGCCGGTCGAGCCCGATGACGGCGATGAGCGCCTCGCGGACGAAGTCCGCGTGGGGGCCGATGCTGAACGCCTGCAGGGTGTTGGGCCGGGCGAACTGCAGCACGACGCGCTGGTCGTCGACGTGGACGACCTGGGCGTCCTGGCTCACCCGCGTCCAGGTGCGGCGCTTGACGCTGGCGAGGTGGTCCAGGACCTCGGGCCACATCCGCCGCACGGCCTCGGTGGAGTGGGCACCGGCCGGCCCACCGGTCGGCACCGCACCGACCGGGTCGGGCGAGACGGCCACGGGGGTGGCGGCCTCGCTCGGCTGCGACGGCTCGTCCGCGCTGTCCTGGCCCGCACGGCCCGTGGCTGCGGGGACCGCCTCCTCACGGGCGGGCGGAGCCGCGGGCCCGGCCTCCGCAGCGGGAGCGGCAGCGCTCGGAGCGGCGGGTCCGTCGTCAGGCCACTCGCGAGGGTCCGCCGCGGTCGGAGCCGCGGCGGGGGGCCTCGGGTCCGACGGGGGTGCGGCCTGGGAGGGGGCCGGCACGGCTGGAGCCGCAGACCTGTCCTGGCCCTCAGCGCGCTCGTGGCGCTCAGCCGGTGGGCCGGCCGGCTGCGCAGCGGGGACGGGGGCGGGGACGCCACCGTCGCGGCGGCGGGCGATGAGGTCGCGGACGTGCCGGGCGCCCCGCGGCTCGCCGTCGTCGCCCGGCGGAGGCTCCCCGGGCAGGTCGGCGGCGACGGGGTGCAGAGCACGGGCCGCGCCCTCGTGCTCCGCCGGCGAGGCGCCACCGGCAGCGGGCACTCCCCCGGGGACGGCGAGGCGCCGCTCGACGCGGTCCAGACGCGCCGCGAGGCCGCGCTCGCCGTCGTCGGCGGCGGGCAGCAGCATCCGGGCGCACAGCAGCTCGAGGTGCAGGCGTGGGGAGGTGGCGCCGGTCATCTCGGTGGAGGCGGTGTTGGCGAGGTCCGCGGCGCGGGAGAGCTGCGCGGCGCCGAATCCGGCAGCCTGCACCGCCATCCGCTCCAGCTGGTCGGAGGGGACGCCGGGGAAGACCTGCGCGGCGCGATCCCCCACGGCCTGCACCACGACGAGGTCGCGCAGGCGCTGGAGCAGGTCGTCAACGAAGCGGCGCGGGTCCTGCCCGGAGGAGATGACCCGATCGACCACCTGGAAGACCGTGGCGCCGTCGCCGGCGGCGAAGGCCGCGGTGACGTCGTCCAGGAGGGTCGCGTGGGTGTACCCGAGCAGGCCCACCGCGTGCTCGTAGTCGATGCCGGCCGGACCGGCTCCCGCTGCCAGCTGGTCGAGCACCGACAGCGAGTCGCGCACCGAGCCCGCGCCCGCCCGCACCACCAGCGGCAGCACGCCCTGGCCCACCTGGACGCCCTCGGCCTCGCAGACCTGCTGCAGGTGCGCCTGCAGCACCTGGGGCGGGACGAGGCGGAACGGGTAGTGGTGGGTGCGCGAGCGGATGGTGCCCAGCACCTTGTCCGGCTCGGTGGTGGCGAAGATGAAGGCGATGTGGGGCGGCGGCTCCTCGACGATCTTCAGCAGGGCGTTGAAGCCCTGCGGCGTCACCATGTGCGCCTCGTCGATGATGAAGACCTTCTGGCGGTCTCGCGCCGGGGCGAAGGTGGCGCGCTCGCGCAGCTCGCGGGCGTCGTCGACGCCTCCGTGGCTGGCCGCGTCGATCTCGACCACGTCGAGGCTGCCCGGGCCTCCCCGGGCGAGCTCCACGCAGCTGTCGCAGGTGCCGCACGGGGTGTCGGTGGGGCCCTGGGCGCAGTTGAGGCAGCGGGCCAGGATGCGCGCCGAGGTGGTCTTGCCGCAGCCCCGCGGCCCCGAGAAGAGGTACGCCTGGCCGATGCGTCCCGACCGCAGCGCCGCGCGCAGGGGGTCGGTGACGTGCTCCTGCCCGATCACCTCGGCGAACGAGTCAGGGCGGTAGCGGCGGTACAGAGCGGTGGCCACGTCAGCATCCTCCCGCCGGGTTCCGACAGCTCGGGGCCACCGCTGCAGCGCCTGTGGACAGCGGGGCCGGACAGGGAAGGACCCCTCGCGCACCCGCCAGAGCCCACCTGCCCTTGCTGCCTTCCGGCCCTGGGGGGGTTCAGCAGGATGGCGCCGCACGAGGGGCCGCGCCCACTGTAGCGCCCCTGCGCCGCGGGTCCGATCGGCCCGTGGCGCGCCGCGGGAACGGGGGACCGCTGACGGACGCCGCACCCGTCCGGTAATGTCGCCCACGGAGGATTCGCCTAGTGGCCTATGGCGCTCGCCTGGAACGCGGGTTGGGTTAACGCCCTCGCGGGTTCAAATCCCGCATCCTCCGCCCTCGGGGCCCGGACGCAGCAGCGTCCGGGCCCCGCTGCGTCACCCGGCCGCGGACCGGACTGTCAGACCCCTCTGGGACGGTGCCCGGGTCGTCGAGGAGGCGCCGCTGCGGTGCCGTGCGAGGAGGTCCGCGTGCCGCAGGACGTGCTGGAGGAGCTGCACTGCCCCTGGTGCTCGGGGCCGCGGCCCTTCGAGGTCCCTCCGTGTGCCGAGGGGCACGGCGAGGCGTGTCCCGAGCGGGTGTGCACCGCCTGCTCGGGGGCCCTGCTGGTCGGCGGGACGCCCCCCGCGGCTAACGGTCGCGCCCCGGTGCCCAGCACCCGCCGACGGCACCTGGCGGTCGTCGCCTGAGGGCGTCCGGACGGCGCGGCGTAGGCTCGACGGGGTGATCTTCGCCCGCGTCGGAGACTCCCGGCCCTACCCCGAGCACGGCTGCGACACCCCCCGCCAGTGGGCCGCCGTGCCCCCGCGGCAGGTGCGCCTGGACGAGCTCGTGACCAC
The DNA here is from genome assembly GCF_008041935.1 of Quadrisphaera setariae. NCBI lineage: Bacteria > Bacillati > Actinomycetota > Actinomycetes > Kineosporiales > Kineosporiaceae > Quadrisphaera > Quadrisphaera setariae. The sequence continues at coordinate 167,053 of NZ_VKAC01000010.1, read as the reverse complement.
CAAGCGCACGCTGGACCTGGTCAACCTGCTGTCGGAGGACTCGACCTTCTACGGAGACCTGTTCGCCCACGTGGTGCAGTGGCGAGGCGCGCTCTACCTGGAGGACGGGCTCCACCGGGCCCTGAGAGCGGCGCTGCAGCAGCGCAGCGTGCTCCACGCGCGGGTGCTGGTGGTCCCCGACTGACGCTCAGGCGCGACGGCGCCGGCGCACGAGGAGCGCGGCAAACACGGGCACGCCCACCAGCGCGGTCCCGACGCCCACGGGCAGCGGGGTGGGCGCGAAGGCCACCCGGCCCACCGCGTCGACCCAGACCACGAACACCGCTCCGAGCAGCGCCGCCACGGGCACCAGCCGCAGGTGCGACTGGCCCACGAGCAGGCGCGCGGCGTGCGGGAGCACCAGCCCCACGAAGCCCACGGCTCCGACCACGCTGACCAGCGCGGCGGTGAGCAGCGCGGTGAGCACCAGCAGGCCCGCCCGCAGGTGCGCCACGGGGACGCCGAGGGAGGACGCGAGGTCGTCGCCGAAGGCGAGGGCGTCCAGCGAGCGGGCGGCCACCACGCACACCGCCACCCCGACTAGCACCACCGAGCCGGTGAGCACGACGTCGGGCCACCGCACGCCCTCCAGCGACCCGAGCAGCCAGAACACGACCCCGCGGACCTGGTCGGAGTCGGCCACGGCGAAGACGACCAGCGAGGTGAGCGCGGAGAATAGCTGGGTGCTGGCCACCCCGGCCAGCACGACCACGGTCGTGCCGCCGCCAGCCAGCCGGGTCAGCCCCAGCACCGCGGCGAAGGCCAGCAGCGCCCCCACGAAGGCCCCGCCGGACAGCCCCAGCACCCCGCCGCCCAGGCCCATGACCCCGATGACGACGGCGCCGGCGGAGGCACCGGAGGAGATCCCCAGGACGAAGGGGTCGGCCAGGGCGTTGCGCAGCAGCGACTGGAGCACCACGCCGCACACCGACAGGCCCGCGCCGCAGGCCGCGGCCACCAGGGCCCGCGGCAGGCGCTCCTCCCAGACGATGGCGTCCTCGGAGGCGCGCACGGGGATCCCGGCGCCGGTCAGGTGGTTGAGGAGCACGTCGCGGACGTTGACCAGGGAGACGTCGGCGGGCCCGAGGGTGGTGGCCACCCCGACCGACCAGACCAGGAGGACAGCGCCCGCGACCAGCACCGCCGCCGGGACCAGCCCCCGCTGCCACGGACGGCCACCGGCCGCTGCGCGGGACGGCGACGACGGCGCCGCCGTCGTCCTGCTCAGAGCTCGTCCCGGTGCTCGTCGTACCAGGCGCGCACCTTCTCCAGGCCGTCGACGAAGCGGATGGAGGGGTTCATCTCGGCGCCGTGGAGCGCGATGTACCGCTGGTGCTGCACCGCGTCCATGGTCGAGGTGAGCGGGTCGGCGGCGAGGAAGGCGGTCTTGTCGTCGAGGCGGTCGCCGCTGAACCTGTCGCGCTGCAGGTCGCCCAGCACCAGCACGTCGGGCTGGGCGGCCACGACGGTCTCCCACCCGGTGGCGTTCCAGTCCTCAGGCCGGTCCGCGAAGGCGTTCTGCAGGCCGGTCGGCGCGGTGAGCAGCGCGGGCGCCCCGAAGCCGCCGGCGATGTACGGGGTGGAGGTGTCGGCGAACCAGAACGCGACCGTGGTGCCCGACAGGTCCATGCCCTCGGTGGCGGCCGCTGCGCGCTGCTGGAGCCGGGCGACGAGCGCGTCGCCGCGGTCGGCGACGTCGAAGACCTCGGCCAGCTCGTGCACCTCCTGGTACACCGCCTCCACGGTCACCGGGCGGGTGCGGGTGCCGCCGCCGTTGATGCTCGTCGAGCCCTCGCAGTCGGTGGGCGACAGGTAGCTGTCGACACCGGTCTCCGCGAGCCGCTCGCGGGTGGTGACCCCGCCCTCGGCGAAGTGGCGCCCGAAGGAGGCGGTGACGAAGTCGGGGTCGGCACCGAGGAGCACCTCGTAGGTGGGGGCGTTGTCGGCCAGGCGCGGCACGGAGGCGCCGGCCTCGGCGAGCTCCGGCAGCACGGGGTCGGTCCAGGAGGCGGTGCCGACCACGCGGTCGGCGAGCCCGAGCGACAGCAGGATCTCGGTGGAGCCCTGGTCGAGGGAGGCGACGCGCTGCGGCGGGGCGTCGACCACGACCTGCTGGCCGCAGTTGTCCAGCACGAGCGGGTACTGGGTGCGTCCCTCTCCAGCCGGAGCTACCGTCGCGGGGGCCTCGACCGGCTCGGAGGCGCCGCAGCCCGTGAGCGCGCCGGCGAGGACGGCCACGAGGGCGGCGGCGAGGGCGCCGGTGCGGGTGCGGGGGCGGGACAGGCGGATGGGCACGGGGCTGCTGCTCCAGGGCTGGGACGTGAGGGGGCTGAGCTCTGGGGCTCGCGATGAGGTGAGGCTAACCTAGGTGCGCCTGACGATCTCGTGCCCGGCTCCGCCGCCGGGTCCGCAGCCCCGCTCCGCAGCGGTGGTCTCCCACGGGTGCGGATCACTGACACACTCCACCCTCGTGTCCCCCCGGAGGTCGGCGTGAGCGAGGTGCCCCAGGCCCTGCTCGAGGCGGATCCGGTGGCGTGCGTCGACGACCTCGGCCAGCCCTTGAGGTCCGTGCCGTCGGCCACCCCGTGCTGGCAGGTGGACGAGGCCTTCCGCGCCGACCCCGAGCTGCTGTGCCTTGCCGTCACCGACGACGGCCAGGACGGTCGACCCGACGTCGACGGCGCAGCGGGCGCCCCGACCGCGCCCGGTCTCCTCTCGCGCGCCGCCTTCCTCAGCGCCATGAGCGGGCGCTTCGGCTACGGCCGCTCCCTGCACGCCCAGCGGCCGGTGGGCCAGCTCGCCGACCGCGACGTGCTCGTCCTGGACGCGCGCACGGGCGTGCCGCGGGCCGCGGAGCTGCTCCTGGCCCGCGAGCGGTCTCGCCGGTTCTCCGAGGTGCTGGTGCGCCGCCCGGACGGGGACCTGCGGCTGCTGGAGGCTGAGCACGTCTTCCGGGCGCTGTCGGCGCAGCTCGCGGTGGAGGCCCTCACCGACCCGCTGACCGGGCTGGCCAACCGCGCGCACTTCCTGCGCCGCCTGGACGAGGTCTGCGCGGGCACCGGGGGCGCCGTCGTCGCCTTCGTCGACCTCGACGGCTTCAAGGCCGTGAACGACTCCTCCGGGCACGCCACCGGAGACCAGCTGCTGCGCTGCACCGCCGACCGCCTCCGCGGCTGCGCGGGACCGCAGGCCGTGGTGGCCCGCCTCGGCGGTGACGAGTTCGCGGTGCTGGTCCCGGACGCCACCCCCGCGGACGGCCAGCGCCTGGCAGCGGGCCTGCAGGCCGCGCTGGCACGTCCTCACGAGCTGGGCGGCCGGGTGCTGCCCGGCCGGGCGAGCGCGGGGGTGGCGGTGTGCGCGGCCCTGCCGGCCGAGCCCAGCGCCCTGCTGCACGAGGCCGACCTCGCCGCCTACCGCGCCAAGCAGGCCGGCGGCCAGCGCTCGGAGGTGGTGGACGCCTCGTGGTGCAGCGCGGCGGCACCGGTGTCACCCGACCGGCGCGCCTTCGAGGCCGCTGCCGCTGCCGGGCAGCTGGAGGTCCACTACCAGCCGATCGTGGCCGTGGCCGACGGGTCGGTGCGCAGCCTGGAGGCGCTGGTGCGGTGGCGCCACCCCGAGCGGGGTCTGCTCGCCCCGGCTGACTTCCTCGACGACGTCGCGGCGGCCGGCTACTCCGCGGACCTCGACGTCCACGTCCTCCGCACGGCGCTGGCGCAGCGGGCGCGGTGGGTGGCCGGGCACGGCGACGCGGTGCCCGACCACCTCAACGTCAACCTCTCGGTCGCAGGACTGCTGTGCCCGGAGCTGCCCGCCGTGGTGGCGCGGGAGCTGGCGCACGCGGACGTGCCCTCCCGCGCCCTGCGGCTGGAGCTGCCGGAGGTGGCCACCGCCGCTCACCTGCGCGCCGCTCAGCCGGCGCTGCGCGCGCTGCGGGCGCTCGGCGTGGCCATCACCCTCGACGACGTCGGCAGCGGGGCGGCGGGGCTCAGCCACCTGTCGGAGCTGCACGTGGACGGCCTCAAGATCGACCGCCGGTTCGTGGAGCAGGCGGTGGACGACGTGAGGTCGGCCGTGGTCGTGCGCACCCTCGTGGAGCTGGGCCACGGGCTCGGCGTCCCCGTGACCGCCGAGGGCGTCCGGAGCTCCGAGCACCTCGACCTGCTGCGGCAGCTGGCCCCGGGGCGCTGCCTGCTCGCCCAGGGCAGCGCGGTGAGCGAGCCGCTCCACCCCGACGACGTGCCTGCCCTGTGGGCCCGCCAGGAGGCCGGAGCAGACGTCGGCGCAGGCGTCACAGGAGGCGGCGGTCGCTGGCCCAGCGCGTCAGCTCGTGGCGGCTCGACAGCTGCAGCTTGCGCAGCACCGCCGAGACGTGGGTCTCCACCGTCTTCACCGAGATGAACAGCTGGCGCGCCACGTCCTTGTAGGCGTACCCGCGGGCGATGAGGCGCATCACCTCGCGCTCGCGGGCGGAGAGCCGGTCCAGCTCGGCGTCGGTGGTGGCGACCTCGGCGGCGCCGCCGACCGCGCCGAAGGCGTCCAGCACGAAGCCGGCCAGTCGCGGGGAGAACACGGCGTCGCCCTCGGCGACGCGGCGCACCGCGTCGGCGAGCGACGCGGCGTCCACGGACTTCGTCACGTAGCCGCGGGCCCCGGCGCGCACCACGGCGATGACGTCCTCGGCGGCGTCGGAGACGCTGAGGGCGAGGAAGCGCACCGGCTGGCCGTCGGCCCGCTGCGCACCCGCGCAGCGGCGCAGCACCTCCGCGCCGCCGCTGCCGGCGCCGCCGGGTGCGTCGCCCCCCGGCAGGTGCACGTCGAGGAGGACGACGTCGGGCGCGTGGCGCTGGACGGCCTCCACAGCGGAGCCGACGTCGTCGGCCTCACCGACCACCACGAGGTCGGGCGGGAGCACGGCCCGCACCCCCGAGCGCACCAGCGCGTGGTCGTCGACGAGGAGCACCCTCAACCCGCTCACCCCCCTGCTCCGTCCTGCTCGTCCTGCACCCGACCGGGCTCGGCCGCACCAGCAGCCACTGCTGCCGTGCGGAGCACCACCTCGGTGCCTCCCCCCGGGGCGGGACCCACCTGCGCGGAGCCGCCCGCCCTGGTCATCCTGCCGAGGACCGACTCGCGCACGCCGCGGCGGTCGGCGGGCACCGCCTCCGGGTCGAAGCCGCCACCGTGGTCGCGCACGAAGGCCTCGGCACCACCGCTCCCGGCCTCCAGGTACACCTGGACCGGGGGACGGCCGTGGCGCACGGCGTTGAGCACCGCCTCCCGCAACGCGGCGACCAGGGCCTCCTCGACGCGTCCCACCTCGCGGTCCCCCACGACGACCACCTCCACGGGCACGCCGACGGCGTCCTCGACGTCCGCGGCCTCCGCGCGCACCCGTTCGGCCAGGGTCCGCTCCGGCCCCTCCTCCCCCGCACGCGCCCGCCCGCCGTAGAGCCAGTCGCGCAGCTCCCGCTCCTGGCGGCGGGCGAGGCGGGTGACGGTGGCGGAGTCGTCGCTGTGGCGCTGCAGCAGCGCGAGGGTCTGGAGCACGGAGTCGTGCAGGTGGGCGGCCACCTCGGCCCGCTCCGCCTCCCGCAGCCTGGCGGTCCGCTCCTCGCCGAGGTCCCGCACCAGCCGCACGGCCCACGGCGCCACCACCAGCGCGGCGCCGCCGAGCACCGCGAGCGCCGCCACGGCGGCGGGACCGAGGGCCTGGGCCTGGGCGCCGCCGAGGGCCAGGAGGACCAGGCCGCCGACGGCCAGAGCGGCGCCGAGCACCGCGCGGCGCGTGCCGTCCGGTGTGCCACCCCCCACCTGCAGGAGGAGGGCGGTGCGCCGGGCGGGCTCCAGCGACCCCCACGCGACCACCGCTCCGGCGAGCCCGGCGGCGACGGGCACGAGGACGCCGGAGGCGGTGTCCGCGCTGCTGCGCTGCAGGACCAGCTGGACGCCCGTGGCCAGGAGCACGGCGCCCACCACCAGCTGCGCCCCCGCCCCTCCGGAGGGGCTCCACCGCGCGAGCCGCTCCACGGCTCCGCGCCCGGAACCCGCTGGGACGCCCTCGCCGTCCGCGGGCACGAGCACCCACAGCAGGGCGTACCCCACGAGCCCGGCCCCTCCAGCGGCGACCAGCCCCAGCCAGAGCACCCGGGCCACGGCGACAGGCAGGTGGAGGTGGCGCGCGGTGCCCGCGGCCACCCCGCCCGCCCAGCGGCCACGGGCCGGACGGCGCAGCGGAGGCCGACGGCGCGTCCCGGCAGCGGGAGCGGAGGCGCTCGTGGTGCTCACCGGTCCATCGTCGCGGCGCGTGCGCCGCAGGTCACGCGTGCGCCACCCTGGGACCGCCCCGGTCCGACCCCGAGCCGGGGTCGTCACGACCAGGGTCGGGTCAGGGTCCTCCCCGGATCCGCCCGGCCCGGCTGCGGAGCACGCTCGACGCCATGACCTCCACACCCACCTCCGCCACCGGCGGCAGCCCCGGATCCGGCTGCGGCTCGTCCGGGAGCACCGCCTCCTCTCGCACAGCCTTCTGGGACTGGCTCGAGCGCCTGGACCTGCGCCGCTCCGACGAGCGGTGGCTCGGAGGCGTCGCCGCCGGCACCGCCGACCGCCTCGGCGTCGACCCCGTGCTGCTGCGGGTCGTGGTGGTGGTCGTCGCGCTCCTAGGTGGCGTCGGCCTGGTCCTGTACGCCGCGGCGTGGCTGCTGCTCCCGGACCGCGAGGGGCGCATCGAGGCGCGGGCGCTGGTGGGCGGGCAGGTGTCGGCCTCGGCGGTCCTGGCGCTCGGCCTGGTGGCGCTGGCCTCGGCGGTCCCCAGCCCGTGGTCCTGGGTGGCGGACGGCCGGGTGGTCAGCGGCGGCGACGTGGCCGCCCTCGTCGTCGTCGGCGTCGTGCTGGCGGTCGGGGTGGTGCTGCTGCCGCGGCTGGTCCCGGCGTCGGCGGGCGGTGCCCGTCCCGACGGGCAGCCCGTGGGCGCAGCGGTGCGCAGCGCCCACGGCGGACCGCGGCGCGCGCCGCGCCCGGCGGTGCCGGCGTGGACGACGGCGGCGGTGCTCGGTGCGGCGCTGCTCGTGGGGGCGGCGGCGTGGCTGGCGGCCCGGCCGCAGCAGCTGGCGCCGCTCGGTCTCGACGGGCAGGGCTGGTCGGCGTGGTCGACGGGGCAGCAGGTCCTCACCACGCCGCAGGTCGCCTCCGTCGCAGCGGCCGCGGCCACCGCCGTGGTGGCCCTGGCGCTGGTGGTGGCGGGACTGGCCGGGCGGCGCGGGGACGGCCTCGGGTTCTGGGCGTTCGCCGGCGCGGCCACGGCGCTCCTCGCGCTGGCGGTGCCCCCGGGCGCCGACGTGCGGGGCGTCGGCGACATCGGCTGGCGGCCGCTGACGGCGGCGCAGGCCGAGCGCGGCTACGCCTCCTGGGCCGGTGAGGCCACCCTCGACCTGCGCTCCCTGGCCGACGACCCCGCCGCGGCGGGCAGCACCGTGGACGTGGAGCTGCGGCACGGCTTCGGCGAGGCCCGCGTGATCGTTCCCGCCGGCGCCGACGTGGAGGTCCGCACCAGCGGCGTCATCGGCGAGGTGGTCACCAGCGGCCCCGGGTGGACCACCCGCGGCGCCGACGACGGCTTCTTCACGAGCACCACCTCGAGAGCGCCGGCGACGACGGGCGGCACCTCCGAGCCGGTCCGCCTCGTCGTGGACGCCCGCACCGCCATCGGCCAGCTCGAGATCGTCAGGAGCGCAGCATGAGCACCGACCAGACCCTCCCCCTGCCAGCACCCGCCCCCGGTGACGAGCAGCCGACCGAGCAGCCGACCAAGGAGCCGACCAAGGAGCCCGTCGAGCCGACACCGGGAGGCCCCCACGTCCCGAGCCTCGTCACGGGCCTGGCGGCCCTGCTCGTGGCGGTCCTCGTGGGCCTGGGCGTGCTGGCGGACGTCCGGGTGGACGCGGGTGCAGTGGCCGCCGTGGCCCTGGTGGCGCTGGGCGGCCTGCTCGTGGTGGGGGGCCTGGTGGCCGGGGTCCGCGGCCGCTGAGCCGACCCGCCGCGACCTGGCGGAGCCCGCAGACGACGAGACGGCGGCGCCCCTGCGGGCGCCGCCGTCCTCGTGGCGGTGGCGGTGGGATTTGAACCCACGGAGAGTTTCCCCTCACGCGCTTTCGAGGCGCGCTCCTTCGGCCGCTCGGTCACGCCACCGCCGAGCACACTACCCGGCCGCCGTCCCGTCCGTGCGCCGCTCCCCGAAGAAGTCGCGCAGGAGGGCTCCGCACGGCTCCGCGAGCACCCCGCCGACCACCTCGGGACGGTGGTTGAGGCGCGGGTCCCGCACGACGTCCCACAGCGACCCGACGGCACCGGCCTTGGGGTCCCAGGCCCCGAAGACGACCCGGGCCACGCGGGCGAGGACGAGGGCACCGGCGCACATCGTGCAGGGCTCCAGCGTCACCGCCAGGGTCGCGCCCTCCAACCGCCAGGACCCGGTCGCGGCCGCGGCGCGGCGCAGGGCCACCACCTCGGCGTGCCCGGTCGGGTCACCCGTGGCCTCCCGCTCGTTGGCGCCGACGGCGAGCACCACTCCGGAGCCGTCGACGACGACGGCGCCGATCGGCACGTCACCGGCGGCCAGCGGCGCGAGGCGCGCCTGGGCCAGCGCGAGCCGGACCAGGCGCTCGTCGCCGGTGGTGCTGTGCAGCGGGGAGCGCGTCAGCGCAGCGCCTCGAGGAGGTCGACGAAGCCGACCTTCTCGCCCACCGCCACCAGCGCGCTGGCGGGGTCGCGCGACTCGGCGGTGTCGGCGAGCTCGCTCCCGGGCAGGTCGAGGTCGGACAGGAGGTCGGCGTCCCCGGCCCACGTCGGCGCGGCCACGCGGGCGGCGCTGTCCTCCTCCTCGTCCTCCTGCGGGGCGGGCTGCGGCGCCGGGGAGTCGGCGGTGACGCTGAGCAGCTCCCCGTAGTGGCTGCTGGTGGCTGAGGCCAGGTCGGAGACGAAGGCGCGGGGCTCCTCCCCGTCCACCCTGACGAGGGCGAACCAGTCGTCCTCGCGCTCGAGGACGACCAGGAGGGGGCCGGGGGCGTCGCCGGAGCCGTCGACGGCGGCGCGGACCTCGTCGGCGAGCTCCTCGACGTCCACGGCGTCCTCGACGTCGAGGTCGACGGAGCGCCAGCCGTCTCCGTCGGAGGCCAGGACCGCGGTGAAGTACGACATGGAGGTCATCGTGGCGCACACCGGCGCCGCAGGCGAGGCCCACGCGGCGCGTCCACGGACCTCCTCGGGTGGGTAGGGTCGTCGACCGTGCGCGTGCAGGTCGTCGACCACCCCCTGGTGGCCCACAAGCTGACCGTCCTGCGGGACGCCAAGACGGAGTCGCCGACGTTCCGGCGCCTCGCGGACGAGCTGGTCACCCTGCTCGCCTACGAGGCGACGCGCGGCGCGCGGGTGGAGCCGCAGGAGATCTCCACCCCCGTGGCGACCACCACGGGGGTCAAGCTGGCCAGCCCCAAGCCGCTCGTGGTGCCGATCCTGCGCGCAGGGCTGGGCATGCTCGACGGGATGACCCGCCTGCTGCCCACCGCCGAGGTGGGCTTCCTCGGCATGGTCCGCGACGAGGAGACGCTGCAGGCCAGCACCTACGCGCACCGCCTCCCCGACGACCTGTCGGGCCGGCAGTGCTACGTGCTCGACCCGATGCTCGCCACCGGCGGCACGCTGGTCGCGGCGATCCGCTACCTGTTCGAGATCGGGGCCACGGACGTCACGGCGGTGTGCCTGCTGGCGGCGCCGGAGGGACTGGACGTGGTGACGTCGTCCTTCGGGGCGGACGCCCCCATCACCGTGGTGACAGCGGCCGTGGACGAGCGCCTGGACGAGAACGGCTACATCGTGCCGGGCCTCGGCGACGCAGGAGACAGGCTCTACGGGGTGGTCTGACGCTCAGGCGGCCTCGGCCTCGGCGTCCTCGAGCTGGGTGCGCAGCCGCTCAAGGGTGCGGGCGAGGAGCCGGGAGACCTGCATCTGGGTGACCCCGATGTCCGCGGCGATCTGGCTCTGCGTCCACCCGCGGAAGAACCGCAGCGACAGGATCCTGCGGTCCCGCTCGGGCAGGGACGCGAGCAGCGGGGCCACGCTGACGTGGTCGACCAGCCTGTCGATGGCTCCGTCGTCACCCCCGAGGGTGGCGCCGAGCGGCGTGCCGTCGGCCTCGCCGTCCATGGGGGCGTCCAGGGAGGCCAGGTGGTAGTCCTGCGCGGCGGCCAGGGCCTCGATGACCTCCTCCTGGTCCACCCCGAGGTGCTCGGCGAGCTGGGGGACGGTGGGCGCGCGCCCGATCTTCTGGGTGAGCTCGGCGGCGGCGGCGCCCAGTGACAGCCGCAGCTCCTGGAGCCGGCGCGGGGGCCTCACGCCCCACTGCCGGTCGCGGAAGTGGCGGCGCAGCTCACCGGTGATGGTGGGCACGGCGTAGGGCAGGAACCCGCGCCCCTTGCCGGGCTGGTAGCCCTGGGCGGCCTTGACCAGCGCCAGGGAGGCGACCTGCACGAGGTCGTCCTGCAGCTCACCGCGGTCGCGGAAGCGCGCCGCGAGGGCGCGGGCCACGGGGAGGTTGAGGACGACGACCTCGTCGAGCAGGCGGGCGCGTTCTGCGGGGCCAGCTGTGGAGGCGCGGAGCAGGAGGTCCTCGGTGGCCTGCTCGCGGGCGCTGCCCGCTCCCTCCGGGCGGGCCGCGGGGGCGTCGACGGACGCGGTCATCGAAGGCTCCTGTGCTCTCGCGTCGTTCGCCGCACGGGCGCGGTCGCCCAGGGACCGACCGGAGGGCGGTGGCCCGGAGGGCCAGCGGTCTCGGGCCCCGGGACGCGGTCCAGCACAGCACCGCCCCGCACCCCCGGCAAGCCGAGCCAGGAGTGGTTCAACAGGAGTGGTCGGCACCCCTCGCCGGTGGTAGGCAGGGCACATGCCGGAACCCGCCCCCGAGGCCCAGCACGACCGCCAGGTGCTGCTGCAGCAGATCGTCTCCGAGGTCCACGCCGACCACGCCGGGGGCGACCTGGACGTGGTGCGCGAGGCGCTCTCGCGGCGGATCGAGGAGCGCGGCTTCCCCGAGCAGCCCCAGAAGTGGGTCGACGACACCGCCGCCGAGGTGAGCCAGGGCCGCCACGTGGTGGTGGACCGCGAGCTGGGCGTCGACGCGCCGCTCGAGGAGACCGCCGGCAACGCCCACGAGAAGACCCGCGAGGAGAGCTGATGAGCCAGCAGGACCGCACGAGCACCGACGCCGCCACCCCCCTGGGCACCGGCACCGACGACGACCCCACCGCCGGCCTGCCGGAGGTCACCGAGGCCGACATCGCCGCGGCGATGGGCGTCAACTCCGTGCCGGACGAGGTGCGCGTGGTCTCCGGCGACGCCGACGAGACCGGTCAGGTGGTGGACGCGACGGGCCGCCTGTCCGAGCCGGCCGAGGCCGAGCCCGAGGGGCACCCGGCGCAGTAGCGCCCGCGCGGCAGCGGCGCCGGTGGTAGCACCGGTGCCGCGGTCAGCGCTCCCAGCACCACCACCGGCACCACCACCGGCACCACCACCAGCAGCGAGGACCGATCCGGCGTGCAGACCTTCCTGCCCTTCCCGGGCTTCGCCGGCAGCGCCGCGGTGCTGGACGGGCCGCGCCTGGGCAAGCAGCGCGTCGAGGTGCTGCAGGTGCTCCGGGCGCTGGAGCTGCCCGAGTACGGGTGGAGCAGCCACCCGGTGGTGGCCATGTGGCGGGGGCGCACCCCCGCGCTGGTGCGCTACGGGCTGGACTGCGTGCAGGAGTGGACCGGACGCGGCCACGCCGACTCCACCGCGGCGCTCATCGCCGAGTTCGCCCCCGAGGCGGCCAGCACCACCCAGGAGCAGATGGCTGCCTCCGGCCAGCTGCCGTCCTGGCTGGGCGACGCCGCGCTGCACCGGTCGCACCGCTCCAACCTGCTGCGCAAGGACGCCGACCACTACGGCCCCCGCTTCGAGGCCGGCCTCGCGCCCGACCTCGAGTACGTGTGGCCGGGCTCCGACGACGTGCCCGAGCGCCCCGCCGTCCCCGGGCGGGCGTTGTGGGTGGTGCGTGCCGCCGACCCCACCACCCTCGGCGTCCTGGTGGACCGCGGTGTGGTGGGCCTGGACACGAGCAGCGGCATCGACGTGCCGGCGGACCTGGCGCCCGCAGCTGGACCGGGTGGCCTGCGCGCGCTGCTCGCCGAGCGCGCGCAGGAGACCGGCGTGAAGCGGCGCCCGGGCAAGGCGCTGCGCCAGCTGGAGGCGCTGGTGGGCGAGGTCGCCGTCGGCGACGAGGTGGCGGTCCCCGTCCAGGAGGGACGCTCCCTGCTCCTGGGGGAGGTCACCGGGGAGTACTCGTTCGCCGGCAGCTCGGCGCTCGTGCCCCACCGGCGCGCGGTGCGCTGGGTCGACGTGGTGCCGCGTGCTGCGCTGGCGCGGCCCGCGCAGCTGCAGGACCCCCGCTCGCTGTTCCGGGTGGTGCTGCGGCTGGGGGCCTCCTCCGCCGCCTGAGGCCGGTCGGGCGCTCGGCCGGACGACCTGGGCTCAGCCGAGCCCGGGCGGGACCACGCGGGGGCCGGCCTCGGCGGGTCGCGGCTGGTCCTCGGGGTGCAGGCGCACCGCGACCAGTGCGACGTCGTCCTCCGGCCGGGTGCTGACGAGCTCGCTCAGCAGCTGGTCGCAGAGCTCCTGCAGGGGCAGGTGGCCGCGCTCGGCGAGCAGCCGGCGCAGCCGCTCCAGCCCCACGTCGAGCGACTGCCCCCGGCGCTCCACCAGCCCGTCGGAGTAGAGGAGCACCGTGCACCCGCGACGGACGACCTCCACCCGCTCCTGCCGCACGACCGAGGGGTCGATGCCGAGCAGCAGGTCGGGGTCGTCGACCTCGAGGGCGACCACCGAGCCGTCGGGGTGCAGCACGAACGGCGGCGGGTGGCCGGCGCTGGACCAGCGCAGGGCCGTCGTCCGGTCAGCGCGCTCGGAGCCACCCTGCTCCAGGCGCAGCACGGCCGCGGTGGCCGTGGTGGACATGAGCAGGCCGGGGATGGCGGCGTCGAGGCGCTCCAGCACCTCGGCGGGCCCCGCGCCCGTGGTGTAGGCGATGCCGCGCAGCAGCCCGCGCAGCTGGCCCATGGCGGCCGCCGCCGCGGAGTCGTGCCCGACCACGTCACCGATGACGACGACGGTGGCGCCGTCCGGCTGCAGGAACGCGTCGTACCAGTCGCCGCCCACCTGGGCGGCCACGCCGGCCGGCAGGTAGCGGACCGCCACCTCGAGGTGGTCCGGCTCTGGCGGCGCGGTGAGCAGGCTGCGCTGCAGCTCCTCGGCGAGGTCGCGCTGGCGCTCGTAGAGGCGGGCGTTCTCCAGCGCCGTGCCCGCCCGCGACGCGACCTCGCGGGCCGTGGCGAGGTCGTCGACGCCGGGTCCGCCGCGCTCGCTCCCCCAGAACAGCGACAGCGCTCCGAGCGTGCGGCCGTGGGCGGTCAGGGGCAGCACGCAGAGCGCCTCCGGCGCGAGCTCGCCGACCAGGTGCCGGGCCTCCTCGTCCCCGAGCGCCTCCCGGACCGCGGTGACGGCGTCGGAGGGGACCAGCTGCGCCTCACCGGTGGCCAGGGCGCGCAGCAGCGGTGAGCTGTCGCGCAGGCCGCGGGAGCGCCGGTCGGCGTAGCGCTCGACCAGCCCGAGCCGGGCGGGGTCGCGGTGGGCCCAGCCGACGTCGCGCAGGCCGCCGTCGTCCTCCAGGAGCGAGACCACGGACCAGTCGGCGAGCGCGGGCACCACGAGCGTCGCGAGCCGGGCGACGGCGGTGCGCCCGTCGAGCACCTCCGTGAGCTGCTCGGTGGTGCGGGCGAGCAGCTCCAGGCGGGCGGCGGACGCGTCGGCGCGCTGCTGGGCGCGGCGGCGCTCGGTGATCTCCAGGAAGTACACGGACAGCCCGTCGGGCACGGGCCACACGCGCACCTCGTACCAGCCGTCCAGGGGCGGCGGGTAGTGCTCCTCGAAGGAGGAGGGCTGCCCGCTGGCCAGCGCGCCCCGGTAGTGGCGCTCGAACCCGCTGTCCACGGTGCCGGGGAACAGCTCCCAGACCGACCCGCCCAGCAGCTCGGTGCGGGACCGGCCGAGGAGGCGCTCGGCCTCGGCGTTGACGTAGGTGAAGCGGAAGGACGTGTCGAGGCTGTAGAACGCCGCCGACATGCTCTCCAGGACCCGGGCCACCCGGGCCTCGCCCTCGTGGACGTCGGTGGTGTCGTAGGCGGCGCCGACCACGCGGACGGCGCGGCCCTCCTGGTCGCACAGGGTGCGGCCGCGCGCCTGGACCCACCGGACCTCGCCGCAGGGGCGCACCACCCGGTACTCGGCGTGGAAGTCCCCGCACGTGTCGATCGAGTGGCGCAGCGCCGCCGAGACGCGGTCGCGGTCGTCGGCGTGGAGGTAGGAGCTGAAGGCCTCGATGGTCCCGCCGAAGGAGTCGCGGTCAACCCCGAAGAGCTCGAGCAGCCGGTCGTCCCACTCCAGGGCGCCCGTGGCGAGGTCCCAGTCCCAGCTGCCCACGCCGGCGGCGTCCACGGCGAGCTGGACCCGCAGGCGGCTGCGCTCGACGTCGCGGGCGATGCGCTCCAGGTCGAGCTCGGCGGCGGCGCTGGCGGCGAGGTGCACGAGCGCGTCGACCTGGTGCTGCTCCCAGCGGCGCGGCTCCGGGCCGTACGCGCACAGCACGCCGCTGGTGCGGCCCTCGTGGACCAGCGGCACGCCGAGGTAGGCGCCCACCACCCCGGCGAGGACCCCGGGGCGCTCGGCGGTGCGGGGGTCGCTGACGGCGTCCTCCACCACCACGACCCGGTCGTCGAGCACGACGAGCTCGCACAGCGTGTCCTGCGCGCGGTCCTCGCGCCGGGGCGCGAAGCCTGTGGGCGTCGCCGCGGAGGCCACCACCTCGTGCACGTCGTCGTGCACGAGGGAGACCTGCGCCCACGGCGCCCCGACCAGCCGGGCCGCGAGGTCCGCCAGACGGTCCAGCCCCGTCGTGCCGGGCGGCGGCAGGACGCCGCCTCGTCCACCCGCGCTCGCGGCGGGGCCAGGGCCCTCGCCGACGGCCGGTTCGCCGGAGCGCTCGGCCCAGGCAGCGGCTCGACCACCTTCCACAGGACCTCCCGCTCGTCGGCTCGCGCGACCGCGGTGCCCCAGGCCGCCCCGTCCTGGAGCGTCCGGAGTCCGGCCGCTGCGAGCCCGGACCCTGGGAGCAGTCTGGGGCACGCGGGCCGCTCCGCGCAGCGCCGGGCCCAGATGCGCCGCCGTGACGCAGCCAGGCCGGACCCCGGTGTCCGGGGCCCGGCCTGCTGCGCGGTGCTGGGTCGAGCTGGGTCGAGCTGGGTCGTGCGGGTGGGTCGGTGGTGGTGGTCTCAGCGGCGGGGACCCCGGGGGGTGCCGCGGCTGTCGAGCACGGCGCGCAGCCGCGGCATCGGCGCGGACGTGGTGCCGTGCTCGCTGGACAGGGCGGGCAGCAGGCGC
The DNA here is from genome assembly GCF_008041935.1 of Quadrisphaera setariae. Lineage (NCBI taxonomy): Bacteria > Bacillati > Actinomycetota > Actinomycetes > Kineosporiales > Kineosporiaceae > Quadrisphaera > Quadrisphaera setariae. The sequence continues at coordinate 151,495 of NZ_VKAC01000010.1, read as the reverse complement.
AGAGCAGGCGGCCCGGCGGGGGCCGGCTGTCTCGCGGCGTCGGGGCCACCGTCAGCGCTGGCACCGTCGGCGCTCAGCGCCTCCAGCTGCGGCGCGTGCACCGCGCGCGGGCGGACGGGCAGCCCGCCGGCCGGGGCCGGGCGACGCACCAGGCCGAAGGCCATCACGGGGCCGAAGACGCTCAGAGGACCGGGGCCCGCAGGTGAGGGCATGCGGAGCACAGAACCGGTGCCACCGCTCGCAGCGGCGGGGGCCACCTCTTCGGGCGCCGCGGCAGCCGGGGCCTCGGCGCCGCGGACGACGCGTGCGCGCTCGCGCCACACGTCGAGGTCGACCACCGGTGAAGCAGGGGCAGAGGACATTCCTGGCTCCGATCTGGCTGGCGGGCCGGCCCCGGACCTGCCGGGGACTGCGTGACGGGCGGTGCTCACGTGATCGCTGCTACTTGTGTGACTCGTGTGACTTGAGAGAAGTTAGAGGAACGTGAGGCGACAGGCCAGCACCGCCGCGGCGTGTCTCGCAACGACGAGGTGGCCGCCCCGCCAGAGCGGGACGGCCACCTCGGGACAGCTCGGGTCAGACGGGGGTGCCCCCCGCACGGCGCACCGCGGCGTCGCGCTCGGCCTGCCGGTCCGGCACCGCGACCCCACCCGGGTGGGCGCTGCCCGCGGCGTGCGAGCCACCCCCCGGGCTGCGGCCCGACGAGGCGCCGCCGCGCTCGTCGTCGTCTCGCTCAGCGCCGTGGGCGAGCCGCAGCTGGCGGCCGAGGGCGACGTCCTGCTCGTGCTTGGCCTCCGCCTTGTCGCTCTTGCGGGTGTCGCGCGGCGGCAGCTGGAGGTCCTCCTCGGCCTCGATGCCCGCTTGGAGCTCACGGCCCCGCTCGAGCTCGGCGTCGAGCTCGGCGCCGAACAGCAGCGCGAGGTTGGTGATCCACAGCCACAGCAGGAAGATGATCACTGCGGCGAAGCTGCCGTACGTCTTGTTGTAGTTGCTGAAGCCCGAGACGTAGATGCCGAACAGCGTCGACGCCAGGGCCCAGACCAGGATCGCGACGACGGCGCCGACGCTCGTCCACGTCCACTTCGGCCGCTTGATGTTGGGCGTCATCTGGTACAGCACCGCGACGACGACGACGACGATGAGCGCCAGCACCGGCCACTTGGCGACGCCCCAGACCGTCAGCGCAGCCGAGCCCAGGCCGATGACGTCCCCGATCGACTCCGCCACCGGCCCCGAGACCACGAGGATGATGAGCGCCGCCACCACCAGCACGACCGCCACCACGGTGACGAAGAGCTGCATCGGGCGCATCTTCCAGAACGGGCGCCCCTCGGTGATGCCGTAGATGCGGTTCATGGCGCGCGAGAAGGCGCCCACGTAGCCCGAGGCCGACCACAGCGCCCCCAGGAGGCCCACCACGAGCCCGAGGCCCGCCGCCTGGCTGGCCTGGAGGTCGTTGATCACGTTCCCCAGCTGGTCGGTGACCGTCTTGGGCGCGAAGCCGCCGACGACGTCGAGCAGCGTCTGGGTGGTCTGCGGCCCCTGCCCCAGCACGCCCACCAGCGAGATGATCGCCACCAGCCCGGGGAACAGCGCCAGCACCGCGTAGTAGACGAGCGCGGCCGCCAGGTCGAGGCAGCCGTCACCGGTGAACTCGCGCAGCGTCTTGCGCAGCACGTACGTCCACGACCGCTTGGTGAGGTCGGTGGGGTCGTCGGGCTTGCGCGGGTCGTCCGGTGCGGGCGCGGTGCGCGCCTTCTCGGCGGTGCGGGCGTGGTCGACGTCGCTCATCTCGGCGGGGCGGGCCCTTCAGGCGGTGGTCCGCCGTGGGCTCGACGTCGCCGCAAGTCTGCTGCGAGGGGGACCACGCGGCGACTCCAGCCGGTGACCAGCCGATGTCACCGGGTGGGGGCAGACTTCCTCGCGTGTGCGGTCGCTACGCCAGCAGCAGGTCCGACGCCCAGCTCGTGGAGGACTACGCCGTCGACGCCGTGGTGGGCCCCGAGGTGGGCCCGTCGTGGAACGTCGCGCCGACGCAGCAGGTGCGCGCGGTGGTCGAGCGGGAGCCGCGGGACGACGAGGCCGCCGGCTCCCCCGCTGCCGGTGGCGACGGGAAGGACGGCGCCCAGCGGCAGCTGCGCACGCTGCGGTGGGGGCTGGTGCCGTCCTGGGCGAAGGACCCCTCGGTCGGCTCGCGGATGATCAACGCGCGCGTCGAGACGGTCACCGAGAAGCCCGCCTACAAGCGCGCCGCGGCCCGAAGGCGCTGCCTCGTGCCGGCCGACGGCTACTTCGAGTGGGAGCGCCGCCCGGCGCCCGACGGCTCCGGCAAGGAGGTCAAGGTGCCCCACTTCCTGCACGCGGCCGACGGCGGGCCGGTGACCTTCGCGGGGCTCTACGAGCTCTGGAGGGACCCGGCCGCACCCGACGGTCAGGACCCGTGGCTGTGGACGGTCACGGTCATCACCACGCAGGCCCGCGACGAGGCCGGGCGCATCCACGACCGCAGCCCCGTGGTGCTGCCCGCGGACTTCCAGGGCGACTGGCTCGACCCGGCGCTGACCGACCTCGACCTGGTGCGCCAGGTGCTCGACGCCGTACCGCCCCCGCAGCTGGCCACCCACGAGGTGGGCCGCGCCGTGGGCAGCCCGCGCGTCAACGGACCCCAGCTGGTGCTGCCCCTCGACCAGCTGGAGCAGCAGGGGTAGTCGGACGGGCTGGTCAGCCCTCGCCGTCGTCCCCACCGCCGCCGGCAGCGGCCCTCAGGTGGGGCGCGCAGACCGCCGCGACGACGGCCACGGCGCCGAGCAGCGACGCCGTGGCGACGCCGCCGGCGAGCACGCCGACGACCACGAGCACCGCACCCCCGCCCGCCACGAGGAGCGCGACCAGCGCCATCGGGGACATCCGCGGAGCGGTGCCGAGCAGCAGCACCAGCCCGGCGCCCCCGACCACGAGGGCGCCCGGCAGGTCCCACGTGCCGAGGTTGAGCAGCCCCTTCGGCAGCTCCACCACGTGCTGGGCCGTCCACAGCGGGGCCGAGCCCCGGGCCAGCACCGCCACGGTCACCCCGGCGGCCAGCGCGAGCAGGCCCCAGGTGCGGCCCAGCGCCGCCGCCTGGGCGGGGTTACCGCTGGCGCGCACGCCGTCGAGCGCGCCCCAGCTGCCGCCGCCCCCGACGAGGAGCACGGCGTGCACGACGGCGAGCAGGGCCACCGCCCAGACCCCGGGGGCGTCGGTGCCGCCTCCGGCCGCGGTCGCGAGGTGGACGGCTCCCGTGACGGCCAGGGTCGCACCCACGGCGCCCGCGGCGCGCACGAGCAGGCCCGTCAGCAGCGTCACGACGAGCCCCACCTCGAGCGCCGGCAGCAGCCAGCCGACCGCGGCGTCCAGCCCGAGGCTCCCGGCGGTCCAGCTCGCCGCCCCGAGGCGCGGCAGGACGAGGTCCTGGAGCCACAGCAGGCCCAGCGCGACGCGCAGCAGCGCGAGCGCGAGGCCCTCGCCGCGACTCCCCATGCGTCACATGGTGGACCAGCGGCTCCTCAGGCCCGGTGCAGCCACGCCGCCGACCAGGGGGCGAGCCAGACGTTCCCGTCATCTCCGACGTGCGCGGGGCGTCCGGTCAGGGCGTCGCGGGCCCCGTCGAGGCCCAGCTCGGCGAGGCGCCACCCCGGGTAGTGCCGCCACCCGTCAGTGGTGTTGTACAGGCACAGCAGGTCGCCCACGGGGTGGCGCCGCAGCACGGGCAGGACGCCCGGGTCGTGCACCTCGAGCACCTGGGAGGGCACCGAGGCGTGCAGGTGGGGCAGGCGGGCACGTGCCTGCGCGAGGTGGCGGACCCCGGCGAAGAGCCGCCCGGGCACCGTCGCCTCGTCGTGACGTGCGGCCAGGGCGCCTTCGTCCATCCACGGGCGGTGCGCCCAGCGGTTGTCGGACTCGTGGCCCGGCTCGCTGGCCCAGGCGTCGTCACCGCGCAGGCCCAGCTCGTCACCCATCCAGATGACCGGGATCCCACCCCACCCCATGACCAGCGCGTGGCCCAGGAGCACCTTCGCGATGCCCGCCTCGACGCCGGCGCGGTCGCCGGCCACCTGCGCGTCCACCAGGCCCGTGAGCGCCGCCGCCGACCCGGAGATGCGGCGGTCGCGCGTGACGGGGTTCTCCTGGAAGACCAGGCCCCGGGCCGTGGAGCCGGGGAAGGCGCCGCTGAACCAGTCGGACAGGAACGCGCGGTGGTCGAACCCGTTGAGGCCCACCGCGGCGGCGTCCTCGTCGCTGACGGCCCAGCCGATGTCGTCGTGGCAGCGCACGTAGGTGATCCACGCCGCGCTCGTGGGCGCCGCGGGCAGGGAGCGCAGCGCGTGGGCCGCCAGGCGCGCGTCCTGCGAGGCGATCATCGACCAGAACTGGACCATGAGGGTGTTGTGGTACGCCAGGTCGGACACGCGGCCGTGGTGCTCGCCCTGGCCGAGGTAGGCGACCAGCTGCTGGGGGGAGACGATCGCCTCGGCCTTGAGCAGCACGCCGGGACACGCCACGCGGGTCAGCGCGCGCAGCACCTGGGTGAGGCTGTGGACCTCCGGCTGGTTCTGGCAGTCGGTGCCCAGGCGCTTCCAGATGAAGGCGATCGCGTCGAGGCGGAGCACCTCCACGCCGAGGTTGGCCAGGAACAGGACGATCTCGGCGTACTCGACCAGCACGTCCGGGTTGGACCAGTCGACGTCCCACTGGAAGCTGTTGAAGGTGGTCCAGACCCACCCCTCGAGCTCCTCGTCCCAGGTGAAGTTGCCGGGGGCGAAGTCGGGGAAGACCTCCGGGAGCGTGCGCTCGTAGGCGTCGGGGACGGCGCGGTCGGGGTGGACGTGGAAGTAGGCGCGGTAGCGGGGATCGCCCTCGCGGGCCCTGCGGGCCCACTCGTGCTCGCGGGCCACGTGGTTGAGGACGAGGTCCAGCACGAGCGAGGTGCCCTGGGCGCGCAGCGCGCGGGCGAGCTCGCGCAGGTCATCGACGTCGCCGAGGTCGGGGCGCACCGAGCGGTAGTCGGCCACGGCGTAGCCGCCGTCGCTGTCGCCCTCGCGCGGCTGTAGGACCGGCATGAGGTGGAGGTAGGTGACGCCGAGCTCCCGCAGGTGGTCCAGGCGCCCCTGGACGCCGCGCAGGTCTCCGGCGTACCGCTCGGTGTAGGCCGCGTAGCCCAGCATCGACGGCTCCTGGAACCAGTCGGGGCGCAGGGTGCGGGCCTGGTCGAGGCGGTGGAGCTCGGGCTCCCGCTCGGCGTAGGCGGAGGCCGCCGCGCGCAGCAGGCGGCGCTCGAGCTGGTCCGCGACCTCCGGGCGGTGCACGGCCGCCAGACCGGCGCGCAGGTCGGGCCACCAGCGCTCGACGCGCAGGGAGAACAGCTCGCGCCGCTCGTCGCCCAGGTCTGCGAGGAGGTCACCCGCGACGTCCTCGACGAACCCCCCGGCTGCCCCGTCCCTGGAGCCGGCCACCTGCACCACGTCCACCACGCCTCCCGCTCGGCAGCGCCGGCTCGCGCGGCGCGCCCGACACGGTATCCATCGGCGGACCTCCGCCCCAGGTGGCGCGGGCCCGGCCGGGCGACCCCGGACGCGCCGCAGCCCCACCCGTTCGGCGGGTGGGGCTGCGGCGGGCGGGGTCGCGCTCGGCTCGACGACCCCCTCGGGGCGCGGCCGCGGGACGGCGGTCCCGGGAGGGGTCAGGCGCGGCTGTGGCTGCGGCCGCGGGTGGCCTGGTAGATGGCCAGCACGATGATCGCGCCGATGATCGAGCCGATCCAGCTGGCGGGCTGGACGAAGCCCGTGCCACCGCGGAAGAGGAGGTAGGCGAGGAAGCCCCCGACGAAGGACCCGACGACGCCCAGCAGCAGCGTCCCGCCGATGCCGAGGCCCGAGCGGCCCGGCACGACCAGGCGGGCGATGTAGCCGGCGATGATGCCGATGATGATGAGGCCGATGATGGTTCCGAGCATGGCGTCCGCCCTGGTGGAGAGAGGTTTTCTGGCGTCGACGACGCTATGCCCGATCCCCGGGTCCGGCATCTCGGGAGAGCGTCGCCCGCCCCGTCCGGCGCACCGCGGCAGGGCCTCCGCGCCCCTGCGGCGTGTGATGATGGGTGGCGATGACCGAGGAAGCTCCAGCCCGCAACCGCCCTGCTCAGCGCCGCACGGGACGCCAGCGGGCGGCGGTGGCCGCCATGCTCGACTCCGAGCCCGCGTTCACCAGCGCGCAGGACCTCTACGCGCGCCTGCGCGAGCAGGGCAACCCCATCGGCCTGGCCACGGTCTACCGGGCGCTGCAGGCGCTCGTGGAGGACGGCGAGGTCGACGTCCTGCGCACCGGGGAGGACGGCGAGGCCGTCTACCGGCGCTGCAGCACCGGGCACCACCACCACCTCGTCTGCCGCCGCTGCGGGCGCGCCGAGGAGGTGGAGGGCTCCGCCGTGGAGGCGTGGGCCCGCAAGACCGCCGCGGCGCACGGCTTCACCGACGTCGACCACGTGGTGGAGATCTTCGGCACCTGCGCCGACTGCGCCGCCGCCCGCTGAGCCCCCCCTCCGCCCCGTCGCCACCCGTCCGGGCGCCGGTGGGGCGTTCGGCGTCCCGAGGCACTCGATCACGGGCGTAAGATGAGAAGAGTTATCACTCCGACTCTCGTCTCCGCCCTGGAGGGCCCGTGCTCCGCCCTGCGCTCCGCCCCGTCCGCGCGCTCGCCGTCGCCGGCGGCCTGACCTCCGCCCTCCTGCTGTCCGCCTGCGGCGGCGGCTCGACGTCCCCCGGCGCCCAGGCCAGCACCGGAGCCCCCTCCACCGCCGCAGCCGGTGGCAAGATCGCCCTGGTGGCCTCCACCGACGTCTGGGGGAGCGTGGCCGAGGCCGTCGGCGGTGACGCGGTCGAGGTGACCTCGATCATCAACGACCCCAGCCAGGACCCGCACTCCTTCGAGGCCACCACGCGCGACCAGCTGCTGGTGCAGGACGCGAAGGTGGTCGTCATGAACGGCGGTGGCTACGACCCCTTCATGACGCAGCTGCTGTCGGCCTCCGGCACCAAGGCCCCCGTGGTCGACGCCGTCGAGGTCTCCGGCCTGGAGGGCTCGCAGGAGGCCTCCGCGGAGGACCACGGCGCCGGGCACGGCGGCGAGCACTCCGACGACCACGGTGACCACGCGGACGGCGGTGGCCACGACCACGGGGAGTTCAACGAGCACGTCTGGTACGACCTGGGCACCGCCGGGAAGGTCGCCGAGGCGATCGCCCAGCAGCTGTCCGCGGTCGACCCGTCCGGCGCGAGCACCTTCCAGGCCAACGCCAAGGCCTTCACCGACGGCCTGGCCGCCGTGCAGCAGGTCGAGGCGTCCGTGAAGACGAGCTCAGCGGGCGCGGGCGTGGCGATCACCGAGCCGGTGCCCGACTACATGCTCGAGGCGATGGGCCTGGTGGTGAAGACCCCCGAGGCCTTCTCCGAGGCCGTGGAGGAGGGCACCGACGTCTCCCCCGCGGTGCTGGCCGACACCAAGGCCCTGTTCGGCGACGGCGCCGTCAAGGCGCTGGTGTACAACGAGCAGACCACGGGTGCGGAGACCGAGGCCGTGCTGGACGCGGCGAAGGCCGCTGGCACCGCCGTGGTCCCCGTGACCGAGACGCTCCCCGACGGGCAGGACTACACGCAGTGGATGACCGCGAACGCCGAGGCGATCCGCGCCGCGGTCCAGGGCTGAGCCGGGTGGGCGCGGCGGACGCGCCCGCGCTGTCGCTGCGCGGCGCCGGGCTCCGCTACGGCGAGCACGAGGTCTGGTCCGGCCTCGACCTCGACGTGCACCCTGGGGAGCTGGTGGCCGTGCTGGGCCCCAACGGCTCGGGCAAGACCAGCCTGGTGCGGGCGGTGCTCGGCCAGCAGCCGCTCACGAGCGGTCGCCTGGAGGTGCGGGGTCGCCCTCCGCGCGCCGGCTCCTCCGAGATCGGCTACGTGCCCCAGCAGCGGCTCATCGACCCGATGACGCCCCTGCGCGCCCGCGACCTGGTGCGCCAGGGGCTCGACGGGCACCGCTGGGGCGTGCCCCTGCCCAGCCGGCGGGTGCGCGCCCGCGTGGACGAGCTGCTGGCCTCCGTGGGTGCCACCGCGTACGGCGACGTGCCGGTGGGGCTGCTCTCCGGCGGCGAGCAGCAGCGGGTCCGCGTCGCGCAGGCGGTGGCCACCGACCCCGCCCTGCTGCTGTGCGACGAGCCGCTGCTCTCCCTCGACCTGGCCCACCAGCGCGAGGTCGTCAGCGTCATCGACGCCCGACGGCGCGCCGGGACGGCGGTGCTCTTCGTCACCCACGAGATCAACCCCGTGCTCGACGTGGTGGACAAGGTGCTGTACCTGGCCCCCGCGGGCCACCGCGTGGGCACGCCCGACGAGGTGCTCACCACCGCCTCGCTCACCGAGCTGTACGGGACCCGTGTGGAGGTGCTCCACCACGCCGGGCGCGTGCTCATCGCCGCGACCGGAGCGCAGGCCGACCACGACTGCCACCCCGGCCAGGCGCTCGCCGCAGGAGGCGCCGCATGAGCTGGGACGCGGTCATCAACTTCGACGACTACTCGCGCCTGCTGCCCCTGGTCACCAACTCGCTGTGGGCCGCGGCGGCGCTGGGCCTGGTGGGCGGTCTGGTGGGGGTGCTCGTGGCGGCCCGCGACATGGCCTTCGCCGTCCACGGCATCTCCGAGCTGAGCTTCGCGGGGGCGGCAGCGGCGCTGCTGCTCTCGGTGGACGTGGTGCTGGGCTCGGTGGTCGGATCGCTGCTCGCCGCGGTGCTCATCGGGGTGCTGGGCGTGCGCGCCCGGGACCGGAACTCGATCATCGGCGTGCTCATGCCCTTCGGGCTGGGTCTGGGCGTGCTCTTCCTGGCGCTCTACCCGGGGCGGTCGGCCAACAAGTTCGGTCTGCTCACCGGGCAGGTGGTGGCCGTCGACGACCCGCGCCTGGTGACGATGCTGGCCACCTCCGCGGTCGTGCTCGCCGTGCTGGCCGTGGTGTGGCGCCCGCTGCTGTTCGCCAGCGTCGACCCCGACGGCGCCGCCGCGCGCGGGGTGCCGGTGCGCGGGCTGTCGCTGGTGTTCATGGTGGTGCTCGGGCTGTCCGTGGCCATGGCGGTGCAGGTGGTGGGGGCGCTGCTCGTGCTGTCGCTGCTCATCACCCCGGCCGCGGCCGCCACCCGGGTCTCCGCCTCGCCGCTGTGGGTGCCCGTGCTGTCGGTGGCCTTCGCGGTCACCTCCGCCGTGGGCGGCATCCTGCTGGCGCTGGGCGGGACCGTGCCCATCAGCCCGTTCGTCACCACGATCTCCTTCGCCATCTACGTGGTCTGCCGCGTGCTGGGCGCACGCCGCGGCCGGCGCGGCTGGACGCGGCGCCGCCCGGTGCCTCCGGCCCGTCCCGGCCAGCCCTCCGGGCTGGCCGGATCTCCGGTCTGACCCGGCGCCCCGACGCGGTGCGCGGTGGTGAGCCGGCGGTGAGGGAGGCGGAGCTGGTGGCCCGGCTCCGAGCGGCGGGCTGCGTGTTCGCCGAGGAGGAGGCCGCGCTGCTGCTCGCCGAGGGGTCCTCCGCGGCAGCGCTCGAGGAGCGCGTGCGCCGCCGCGAGCGCGGGGAGCCGCTGGAGCTGGTGCTCGGCTGGGCCGAGTTCGCCGGCTTGCGGGTGGCTACCGCCACCGGCGTGTTCGTGCCCCGGCGGCGCAGCGAGCTGCTGGTCCGGGAGGGGCTCGCCGTGCTCGCCGAGCGCCGGTCGGAAGGACGGGGGGCGGCGCGGTCGGCACCCGGGGTCGCAGCGCCCGCCGTCGTCGTCGACCTGTGCTGCGGGACGGGCGCCGTGGGGCTGGCGGTGGCGGTGGCCGCCGCGCGGTCCGGGGCGCCCGTGGAGCTGCACGCCGCCGACCTCGACCCGCTGGCCACGGCCTGCGCCGCCCAGAACCTCGCCCGGCACCCCACCGGGCCGCTGGGGGCGCACGCGCACACCGGAGACCTCTACGCGGCGCTGCCCGCGCAGCTGCGCGGGCGGGTGGACCTGCTGCTCGTCAACGCGCCCTACGTGCCCACCGGGTCGGTGGCGCTGATGCCGCCGGAGGCGCGCGACCACGAGCCCCTCACCGCGCTCGACGGCGGCTCCGACGGCCTGGACGTGCACCGCCGGGTGGCGGCGGGCGCTCAGGAGTGGCTGGCCCCGGGCGGGGCGCTGCTGCTGGAGACCAGCGAGCACCAGGAGGCGGGCACGGCGGCGGCCTGCCGGTCCGGCGGCCTGCGGCCGGTCGTCGTCCACGACGACGACCGGGGAGCGGCGTGCGTGCTCGCCAGGGCCTAGCCTGGCGAGACCGTGACAGAGCTGCTCCTCCTGCTCACCGCCGCTGCGCTCGTCGTGGCCTGCGGAGGCTTCGTCGCCGCCGAGTTCTCCCTCCTGACCGTCGACAGGGCGACCGTCGAGCGCGACGCGGAGGGCGGTGACCGCCGCGCGGCGGGCACGCTCGACGCGCTGCGCAACCTCTCGACGCAGCTGTCGGGAGCGCAGGTCGGCATCACCATCACCAACCTCGCCATCGGCTACCTCGCGGAACCGGCCATCGGCAGGCTCATCGCGCCGGTGCTCGCCGACGTCGGCATCACCGGAGGCACGGCGACGGCGGTCTCCGTGGCCCTCGCTCTGGCCCTCTCGACGCTGGGCACCATGGTCTTCGGCGAGCTGGTGCCCAAGAACCTCGCCATCTCGCTGCCCTACGCCACCGCCTACGCGGTGCAGGGCTTCAGCCGCGGCTTCGCACGGGCCATGGCCTGGCCGATCCGGCTGCTCAACGGCATGGCCAACGCGCTGCTGCGGGGCCTGTTCCGCACCGAGCCGCAGGAGGAGCTGGCGTCGGCGCGCTCCGCCGACGAGCTGCTCTCCCTGGTCCGGAGGTCCGCGGAGCAGGGGACGCTGGAGGAGGAGACCGCCGCCCTGGTGCAGCGCTCGCTGGCGTTCTCGGGCCGGCGCGCCGCCGACGTGATGACGCCGCGGATCCGGGTGCGCACCCTGTCCGCCGACGACGACCTCACCGAGCTGGTCGCGGCCGTCCACGACTCCGGCCGCTCGCGCTTCCCGGTGACCGGCTCCGACCAGGACGACGTGCTGGGCGTGGTGCACGCCCGCCAGGCGCTGCTGGTGCCTCCCGAGGAGGCGACGGGCGTGCTGCTGCGCGACGTGGTGGAGGCGCCGGCGCTGGTGCCGGAGACCCTCGAGCTGGACGAGCTGCTCGACCAGCTCAAGGGCTCCCCCCTGCAGCTGGCCGTGGTGGTGGACGAGTACGGGGGCTTCGCGGGCGTGGTCACCTTCGAGGACCTGGTGGAGGAGATCGTCGGCGAGGTGGTCGACGAGCACGACGTCGTCACCTCGACCGTGCGCGAGGACGGCGAGGGCGGGTGGCTGCTGTCCGGGCTGCTGCGTCCCGACGAGGTGGCTGCCCGCACCGGTGTGCAGCTGCCCGAGCACCCCGACTACGAGACCGTCGCCGGCCTCGTGCTGCGCGAGCTGGGCCGCCTGCCCGGTGTGGGCGAGCACGCGCGGGTGGTGGTGACCACCGCCGAGGTCGACGACGACGGGCTGCCCGTGGAGCGCCCCGCGGAGCTGCGCGTGGAGGCGCGCGACGGGCTGCGGCTCGACGTCGTGCACCTGCGGCTGCGCGAGCCCGGCGACGACGGTGACGGCGGAGCGGGCGGGACCGCCGGGGCCGACGGGACCGGCCGCTCCTCCCGTGACGGGGCCGGCGACGAGGAGGGGCACCGGTGAGCGACGGACTGGCCATCGGCCTCGCCGTGGTGCTGCTGGCCCTCAACGCCTTCTTCGTGGGGGCCGAGTTCGCCGTGATCTCCGCGCGCCGCTCCTCCGTGGAGCTGCTGGCCGCCGGCGGCAGCCGCGCGGCGCGCACCACCCTGCGCGCCATGGAGGACGTCACCTCCATGCTCTCGTGCGCCCAGCTGGGCATCACGCTGTGCTCGCTGGGCCTGGGCGCCGTCGGCGAGCCGGCCGTGGCCCACCAGCTCGAGCCGCTGTTCGAGGCCGCGGGCCTCCCGGAGGCCCTGGTGCACCCGGTGGCCTTCGCCATCGCGCTGGCCCTGGTGGTCACGGCGCACGTGGTGCTCGGCGAGGTGGTGCCCAAGAACCTGGCGCTGGCCGGTCCCGACCGCGCGGCGCTGGTGCTGGCGCCGCCGCTGCGCGCGCTGTCGATGGTGCTGCGCCCCGTCATCGCCGTCTCCAACTGGATCGCCAACCACGTGCTGCGGCTGTTCAAGGTGGAGCCGAAGGCCGAGGTGGCCAGCGCCTTCACCCGCGAGGAGGTGGCGGGCCTGGTGGCCGAGGCCCGCTCGGAGGGGCTGCTGGAGGAGGACGTCGAGGAGCTCGCGACCGCCGCCCTCGGCTTCGCCGACCGCACCGCAGCGGCGGTGCTGCTGCCGCTGGGCTCGCTGGCCACGCTCCCCCGCGGCGCCACCGTGGCGCAGGTGCAGGACGCCGCTGCCCGCACGGGCTTCTCCCGCTTCCCGATCGACGACGGCGCGGGCGGGCTGGCCGGGTACGTGCACGTCAAGGACGTGCTCACGCTCGACCCGCAGGCCCGGGCCGCGCAGGTGCCCTCCCGCTACGTGCGGGCCCTGGCGACCGTCTCCGACGGCGACGCGCTGCGCCCCGTGCTGCGGCGCATGCAGGAGACCGGAGCGCACCTCGCCCGGGTGGAGGACTCCGGCGGCGCGCTGCTGGGGGTCGCCGCGCTGGAGGACGTGCTCGAGGAGCTGGTCGGGGAGGTGCGGGCGGACGCCGCGGCGTCCGTCACAGGCGTCCCACGCGGCCCGCGCTGACGGCGCGCCGTGCCCTCGCGCTCGGCGTGTCGCACCGTTGGCGCCGCTCGGGTGGGTCACCGTGGAGGCGTGCTGCTCGCCCTCGCGCTCCTGCCCTTCGTCGCGGCGCTCGTCTTCCTGCTCGACCTCATCGAGCGCCGACTGCTGGTGGAGGCGCGCCCGCGCCGCCGCTGAGGCGGCACCGGCCGCAGCGTCACCAGCCGGTGTCGCGCCCCTGGGCGACGGCCTCCACCACCTCGCCGGCCAGCTCGGCCAGCTTGCGGTTGGAGTCCTGCGAGCGGCGCGACAGCAGGGCGAACGCCTGCTCGGGGGAGACCCCCCGCTGCACCGCGATGATGCCCTTGGCCTGCTCGATGACCGCTCGCGAGGCCATCGCCCGCTGCAGCTGCTCGGCCAGCTCGCGGGTGCTCTCCACCGCGAGGGCGTTGGTCAGGGCGATGGCCGCGTGGCCGGCGAAGACCGTGGCGACCTCCTGCGACTGCGCGGTGAGGACGCTCTGGCCGTGGGTGTCGTAGAGGTTCAGCGCCCCCACGGTGCGGCCGGGCACCGCCAGGCCCACGGACAGCGTGGCCCGCACGCCGGCGCGTGCGGCCACCTCGGAGAACCCCGGGTAGGCCCGGTCGCCCTCGGCGGTGTTGCTGATCGTGATGGTCTGGCCCGACATCGCGGCGTCCATGCAGGGCCCGAAGCCCAGCTCGTACTGGCGCTCGTCCAGCTGGACGGCGAGGTTGCCGGTGAAGGCCACCGACGTGGCACGCCGTCCCTGCACGAGGGTCACCGACGCCTCGTCGGCCCCGGGCACGCAGTCGCGGGCCAGCTCCGCCACCCGCTGGAGGACGGCGTTCAACGGCGTGCGGTCGAGGAGGATCCTCCCCAGCTCGGCGTAGGCGACGTCGACCGACATCCTGTCTCCCCTGGTACTGCTGCGCCCGCCGCGCGTCTGGACGGGCGGCCACCCAATCTAGTGGGCAGGTCAGACCCCGGCGCCAAGGGCGCAGGAGTCCCCCGGCCGAGCGCCTCACGCGCTCGACCGGGGGACGGGTGGGCCGGCTCGCGCCGGTGCCTCCGCCGCGGTCAGGAGCCCTGGACCGGGGCCTGGTCACCGCCGGCCGGGGCCGACGGCGCGGCGGGCGCATCGCCCTGCACCTGGGGGGCGGCCGGGGCGCTGCCCCCTCCCTGCCCCTGCCCCTTGGCCGGCCCCTGACCCTCGCGCGGGGCGGGTGCGCCGGCCGGTCCGCCCTTCGCGGGTCCACCGTCGGCCGGACCGCCCTGGGGCGGGGTCGGCGCGGTGGAGACGCTGGTGGCGTCGAGCGTGGTGCCGTCGCTGGCCACCGACCCCTCGGCGACCACGTGGGCACCGACCACGACGGTGCTGGAGCGGTCTGCGGTCGCGGGCTGCGCGGGCTGCGCAGGCTGCGCGCTCTTCTGGTCGGAGGACGACGACGGGGCCGAGGGAGCAGCCGGAGCCGACGAGCTGTCGCCGCTCGGGGCGGGGGCCGCGGGCTGTGCGCCCTCCCCGCCGGCGGGAGCCGCCGGGGGCGCCGGCGGGGTGGGGGCCGTGGAGTAGGTGGTGCTGCTGCTCGTGCTCACCGTGCGGGTGAACCCGTCCCGGTCGACCAGGGTGAACCCGGAGTCGGTGACCTCCTTGACGGTGCCGTCGAGGTGGGGCGTGTGCTTCCCGGCCTCCGGCCCGCCGGCGGCGGGACCACCCGCGGGCGCCTGGCCCTCGGCGGGTGCCTGGCCCTGCGCCGCCGCGCCGCCCGGGGCCGAGGGGGCGGCGGAGGCGCTGGCGGACGGCGACGCGTCCGGCATCCCGTCGGCGAGGGCGAGACCGGCGCCCCCCACGGTCAGGCCACCGGCCAGGGCGATGGCGAGCAGGGTGCGACGGCCGCGGCGGGTGCGCGTGGGCTGCGTGGGCTGCGTGGGCTGGTTCACGATGTCCTCCAGAGGAGTCGTGGCCCGCCGGTTCAGCGGGACCTGACGACAACGCTGGGCGGCGGGTCTGAAGCCGACCTGAAGCGACGGGCCCGCTCCGACGTCTTCAGGAGCGCCTCAGGGTGGGCCGCCCAGAATGGTCGGGTGCCTGCTGCCGCTGCCCGTGCCCTGGTGGTCGAGGACGACGCCTCCGTGCGCGAGGCGCTCGTCGAGGCGCTGCGCTCCGACGGTTTCGTGGTGGAGGCCCTGCCGGACGGCGAGGGCTTCGAGGGCGCCGTCGACGCCTTCCGACCCGACGTGGCCCTGCTCGACGTCATGCTGCCGGGCCTGCGCGACGGGTTCGCCCTCGCGCGGGCTCTGCGGGAGCGCAGCGACGCCGGGCTGCTGTTCCTCACCGCCCGCGACGCCGTCGACGACCGCCTGCGCGGCTTCTCCACCGGCGCCGACGACTACGTGGTCAAGCCCTACGTGACCGCGGAGCTCCTGGCCCGGGTGCGCGCGCTGCTGCAGCGCCTGGGACGGGTCCCGTCCACGGTGCAGGTGGGCGACCTCGTGCTGGACGAGGCGTCCAGCGTCGCCACCCGCGGCGGTCACGTGCTCGACCTCACGGGCACCGAGCACCGGCTGCTGGCCTACCTGGTGGCCGGGCGCGGCCGCACGCTGAGCAAGACGCAGATCCTCACCCAGGTGTGGGGCTACGAGGACTACGACCCCAACCTCGTGGAGGTGCACGTCAGCGCGCTGCGCCGCAAGACCGAGGCGCACGGCCCGCGGTTGATCCACACGGTGCGCGGCCTCGGCTACGTGCTGCGCCCGTGAGGACCGCTCTGCCCCTCCTGCGCCGGGGTGTGCGCTTCAGCTCCGGGCCCGCCTCGCTGGCGGGGCGCGTGCGCTGGGCGGTGCTCGTGCTGCTCGCCGTGCTGCTGGTGGCGCTGTTCGTCGTCGTCGACGTCCTGCTCGTGGTGCGGCTGCGCTCCGACCTGCAGACGCGCCTGACCGACCGCGCCGCGCTGGCCCAGCAGCTGGACGGCAGCCTCAGCGCGCAGCAGCTGGTGAGCAAGCTCGAGGGTGACGGCGTCGGCGTGCAGCTGTGCACCGAGGACGAGGGCTGCGTCAGCACGCCCGTGGCACCGCAGCCCCCGGGAGCCGCGGCGTCGGACGACGGGCAGGGGCAGGCGGCCCGCGCCTCGCGCGGCCCGGGGGGCGGCCCTCCCGCGGGACCGGCGCCACCGGACCAGGTGCTGCGCGACGGCAGCACCCTCTTCACCGTCACCCGGCTGGACAGCGGCGCCCAGCTGACCCTGTCCGTGGACGACTCCTACGTGCGCGAGACGGTGACGGGCCTCGTCGTCCTCGAGGTGGTGGGGGGCGCGGGTGCGCTCGTGGTGGGCTGGTTCGCACTGGGCCGCGTGGTGGCCGCGGCGCTGCGCCCGCTGGACGACATGACGTCGGTGGCGCGCGGCATCGCCGCCGGTGACCGGGGCCGGCGCCTGGGGTCGGGCCGACCGGACACCGAGCTGGGGCGCACCGCGCTGGCCTTCGACGCGATGATCGACGAGCTGGAGTCCGCTGTGGCCACCGCAGAGCGGTCCCAGCAGCAGATGCGCGCGTTCCTGTCCGACGCCTCCCACGAGCTGCGCACCCCGCTGGCCGGCTTCCAGGCCAGCGCCGAGAACCTCCTCCGCGCCGACCCGGACCGCGAGGAGCGCGAGCGCGCCCTGGCCGCGATGGTCCGCGAGAGCACCCGGGCCTCGCGGCTGGTGGGCGACCTGCTGACGGCGGCGCGGCTGGAGGAGGGCGTCGAGCTGCAGCGCGCCGAGGTCGACGTCGTCGAGCTGGCGCGCCAGGAGGTGGAGCGGCAGCGGCTGCTCGGCACCGGGACGACCTGGGGCGTGGAGGCGGCGGGGCCGCTGGTGGTGAGCTGCGACGCGGTGCGGGTGGGCCAGGTGCTCACCAACGTGCTCGACAACGCGCGCCGTGCCGTCGGCGGTGGGGGCTCGGTGGTGGTGTCGGTGGCTGCGCGCGGGGGCGAGGCCGTCCTCGAGGTGCGCGACACCGGCGCCGGCATCCCCGCCGACCAGCGCGAGCGGGTCTTCGAGAGGCTGGTGCGCCTGGACGCCGGCCGGGACCGGCGCTCGGGCGGCGCCGGCCTCGGCCTGGCGATCGCCCGAGCCATCGCCCGCGCCCACGGTGGAGACCTCGTGGCCGCTGACCCCGGCGCCGGCGGCGACCCCGGCGCCGACGGGACGGGACCCGGCGCCGTCCTGCGTCTGACGCTCCCCCTCACCCCTCCGTGATCACGGGGGACGTCCGCGGCCGCTGCGCACGTCCCCCGTGATCACGAACGAGACGACGGGGGTCAGGCGGGCGGGTTCCCGAGGTCGCGGACCGGCAGGCGCTCTCCGCCGCGGCGCATCGACTCGTGAGCCACCACACCGGGCAGCGTGTACCGCGCCGCGACCCAGGCGTTGACCGGCGGCAGGGTGGCCGTGTTCACCGCGGTGACGAAGTCGTCCACGAGGAACTGGTGGCTGCCCTCGTGGCCGTTGGGCGCCCCGGCGAACTCCCGCGGCAGCCGAGCGACGTCGTGCACGGGCGCGTGCCCCGACACGAACGCGGCGCGCAGCTCGGGCGCCACGTGGGCGAGCGAGGGGTCGTCCTCGGACACCGAGGCCTCGGAGTCGAGGTCGGCGGAGACGTCCTGCACGCCCTGCTTGTCCTGGAACAGCGACACCGTGGCCAGCTGCTCGAAGCTGGCGTCGGTGCCGAAGAACCGGAACCGCGACTCGCGCAGGTGCGAGGGGTAGCCCACGCGGCGCATCTCGTTGGTGCGGACCACACCGCCGTCGGACAGCTCGAACAGCGCGGTGGCGTTGGAGACGTCGTTGTCGAACATCGACACGCGCCTGTCGAAGACGCCGTCGCCGCGCTGGTCTGCCACGCCCAGGCAGCTCACCGACACCACGTGCGCGGCGTCGGTGTCCAGCGCCCCGAGCACGCCGCCGAGGGCGTGGGTGGGGTAGAGCATGGGCGGGTAGGAGGCGGTGGCCTTCCAGCCCTCGCCGCCGGAGTACCTGTAGGCGTCGTAGAAGCCCAGGTCCATGTCGTGGACGTAGTCGCCCTCGGCGTAGAAGACCCGGCCGAAGGTGCCCTTGCCCACGTGCTGGCGGGCGTAGACGGTGGCCGGGTTGTAGTGGCTCGTCTCGCCCATCATGTAGGTGAGGCCGGTCTCGCGGACGGCGTCCACGACAGCGGCGATCTCGTCCTCGGTGATGGCCATGGGGACGGCGGAGTAGACGTGCTTGCCGGCTCGCAGCGCCTGCACGACCAGCGGGCCGTGGGTCCAGCGCTGGGTGAAGATCGCGACGGCGTCGACGTCGGAGGCGAGCGCGTCCTCGAAGGAGGCGAACGTCCCAGCGAGGCCCTGCTCGGCCACGAGGGCCTCGGCCCGCTCGGGCAGCACGTCGGTCACGAAGATGTCGGAGACGCCGGGGTGGCGCTTGAAGAGCTCGGTGAAGGAGCCGGCGAACTGGCCGGCGCCGATGAAGGCGATCGAGAACACGAGGGGTGGACCTCCGGGTCTGGGCGTGGGTCAGGGTCTGGGGGGGGTGGGTGCTGGGCCGGCCTGCTCGGCGCCGGCTACTGGAAGACGGCCTCGACGCGGCCGTTGACGGCGGTCAGCGAGGACGCGGGGGCCTGCCCGCCGACCACCTGGTCCATGGCGGTGCCCATGATCGACTGGATCTCGGAGGCCTGGAGGATCTCCGGGTAGGGGAACGTCTCGCCGTCGGCGATGGGGTCGGTGAACGCCGTGACGTCGAGGCCGGTCTTCGACAGCGTCTCCACGGCGGCCGGGGTGGTGGAGGCGATGGCGGGGAAGACGATCCCGCCGCGCGCGACGACGTCCTGGCAGGCGGGGCTGGCGAGGTAGCGGACCCACTTCCACGCCGCGCCCTTGTTCTGGGAGGTGGTGGAGATGGAGTCGCCCAGGGAGTTGGTCATCGTCCTGCGGCCCTCAGGGCCCACGGGGGTCTTGGCCACGGCGAGCTCGATGCCCTTGAGCTTGGAGTAGTTGGCGATGTTCCACGAGCCGTTGGTGATGAGGGCGTACTTGCCGGCCTGCAGCTGCTGGTCGAGCGAGCCGCCCTGGGTGAGGGACAGCGGCGGCATGTAGCCCTTGTCGACGAGACCCGTCCACCAGGTGATCGACTGCTGGAAGCGGGGGTCGTCGTAGTGGAAGGTCGTCCCCCACGCCTCGTCGACCGGCGACCAGCCGGTGGTCTGGGTGAACCACGACCACTGCGTCTGCCCGAACGCCTCGCCGGAGTTCTCCAGGCCCAGTCCGTAGGTGGCGATGCTGCTCTTGTCGAAGCCCGGCTCGTCGCCGCGCACGCCGTTGGTGTCGACGGTGAGGTGGGCGATGGCCTTCTCGAAGGTGCCGCCGTCGGTGGGGTTCCACGTCAGGGCGTTCATCTGCTCCGGGGTCAGCCCTGCTTCCGTCGCCATCTCGGCGTTGTAGAACATCCCGACGGTGTCGAAGTCCTTCGGGAGGCCGTACCTCCTGCCGTCGGGGCCCACCCACAGCTCGGCGCTGCCCGGCACGTACTGGCCGAGCTCGAGGCCCGAGGCGGCGACCTGGTCGTCGAGGGGCTCGATGAGCCCGCGGGCGGCGAACTCGCCGAAGCGGGAGGTGTGGTCGACGAACACGTCGGGCGCCGACCCGGCGACGAAGCCGGTGAAGAGCTTGTTCCAGTAGTCGTCCCACCCGAACTGCTCGATCTGGACGTCGACGTCGGGGTTGGCGGCGTGGAAGTCGGTGGCGCACTGCTGGTAGGCGGGCAGCTGGGCCGAGTCCCACATCCAGTACGTGATGGTGCCGCTCTCGCCGTCGCCGCCCTGGTCGACGCCGTAGGAGGCGCAGCCGGTGACGGTCAGGGCGAGCGCGGCGGAGGCGGCGGCCAGTCCCCGGCGGAGGCGGCTCGGGCGGCGGTGGCTGGGTGCGGAGGTGCTCATGTCGGGTGCCTCACTTGATCCCGGAGAAGCCGATGGAGTCGACGATGCGCCGGCTGAAGACGGCGAACAGGACGACGATGGGCAGCGCGGCCAGCAGCGTGGCCGCCATGAGGCCCGCCCAGTCCGGCGTTCCCTGCGGCGTCTGCGACCTGAAGACGCCCAGGCCGACCGTGAGCACCCGGACGCTGCGGTCGCTGGCCACGAGCAGCGGCCAGAAGTACTCGTTCCACGCCTGGATGTACTGCAGGATCGCCAGCGTGATCAGCGGCCCGGAGGCCATGGGGGCGATGACGCGGAAGAACCGGCGGACGGTCCCTGCGCCGTCGAGGACAGCGGCCTCCTCGACCTCCCTGGGGATGCCGAGGAAGAACTGCCGCAGGAAGAACACCGCGAACGGCGTCATGAAGAAGAACGGCAGCACGATCGCGGCGTAGGTGTTGAGCAGGCCGAGGTCGCGCATGAGGAGGAAGTTCGGCAGCTGCGTGAAGATCGGCGGGACCATGAGCGCGGTGAGGAAGACGAAGAAGACGAGGTCCCGGCCGGGCCAGCGCAGCCGGGCGAAGGCGTAGGCCGCCATCGCGCCGAAGAACACCTGGCCAGCGGTGATGAGGGTGGCGACGAGCAGCGAGTTCAGCAGGTAGAGCCAGAAGTCGATGGCGGCGCCGGAGCCGCCCTGGGCCTGGGCCTCGGCCGTCGTCGACAGGCCGAGCACGCGCTCGAAGGCGCCGAAGGTGAACCCCACCGGCAGCGGTGAGGAGGGGTCGGTGGCCAGCTGGGTCCCGTTGGACAGCGCGGTGCGCAGCATCCAGTAGAACGGGAAGAGCGTGACCAGCATGATCAGGACGAGGGTGGCCCAGGCCACGACGCGGCCGATGCCGGCGCGGCGGTCCTTCGGGGCCTTCTGGACCGGTGCGGCGGTCGCACGGGTGGGGCCCGCGGCGGCGGGCTCGACGGGGGTCTGCACGGACATCGGGCGGTCTCCTCGGGCTTCAGCTCGGGCCGGTCAGGCGAGGTCGGACTCGTTGGCGCGGGTCAGGCGCAGCTGGACGAAGGCGACCACGGCGAGGATCGCGAAGAGCACCACGGAGACCGCGGCCGCGTAGCCGAACTCGAGGCGCTGGAAGGCCAGGTCGAAGATGTAGTACTGGATCACCCGGCTCGCGTCCCCCGGCCCGCCGGAGGTGGTGACGGCGACGGTGTCGAACACCTGGAACGACCCGGTGACGGTGATGACCAGCACCAGCGCCAGCACCGGGCGCAGCAGCGGCAGGGTGATCGACCAGAACATGCGCCACTCGCTGGCGCCGTCGACCCGGCCGGCCTCGTACAGCCCCTCGGGGATGGTCATGAGACCGGCGAACACCAGCAGCGCCGTGTAGCCCATGTGGCGCCAGACGTTGACCAGGGCGATGGTCGGCACCACCCAGTCCTGCTCGCCGAAGAAGGGGATCGCGTCGAGCCCCAGGCCGGTGATGGCGGCGTTCACGATCCCGATCTGCGCGTCGAGCATCCAGTAGAAGAGCAGCGCCACGACGACGTTGGAGATGAGGAACGGCAGGACGACGACGCTGCGCACGAACACCGAGCGGGTGACGCGCTGCAGCAGGACGGCGATGAGCACCGCCAGCACCGTCTGCACGACGATGTTGATGGCGACGTACTGCACGGTCACCTTCATGGCGTTCCAGAAGGTCTCGTCGGAGGCCATCCGCGCGTAGTTGTCGAGCCCGACGAACCGGGGGCGGCTGAAGAAGTCGTACTCCGTGAGGGAGAACCAGAGCCCGCGCAGGGTGGGCCAGAAGTAGAAGACGGCGAAACCCAGCAGGGCGGGGGCGATGAAGCCGACCGCCGCGAGGCCCTCCCCTGAGCGCCGCGGGGCACGTGCGGGGGCCGGCGCGGTGCGCGGGGGCGAGGTGGTGCCTGCGGTCACGGGGCTCTCCACGGCGGTGTGGTGGGGCGGGCGGACCCGCTCGGGTGGTGACTTGTTTCTACGGCGAAAGCAAGTGCCCCGTCAAGACCCCAGGATGGACCACGCAAGGACAGCAGATCGGGTTCTTTCGTTCCACTGATGAAGTGAGTAGCCTCGGTGACGTGACCAGCACCACCGCGGGAACCGCAGCCCCGGCGTGGGCCCCGCTGACCGGCCCCGCGCACGACGTGGCCCTGGCGGTGCTCCTGGACGGCCCGCTGCCGCGCAGCGAGATCGCCCGTCGCCTCGGCCTGTCGGCCGGCACGCTGACGCGCCTGTCCAAGCCCCTGCTGGACAGCGGGCTCCTGGTCGAGACCGGGGGCGCCCACGGCCCGTCCGGCCACCCCACCCGCCCCCTCGACGTCGACGAGGACGCCCACCGCTTCGTGGGCGTCAAGCTCACCGAGCACACCGCCCACGTCGCGGTCACGGGCCTGCGCGCTCGCGTGGTGGCCTCCGACGAGACGCTGCTGCTCTCCACCGACCCCGCGGAGGTGGTCGAGACGGTGGCACGGCTGGTGCGGACGGCGGTGGAGGCCGCAGGCGCCGCGGACACCGTCCGCGCCGTCGGCATCAGCGTGGGCGGTCAGGTGGGGCCGGGCGGCGTGGTGCTGGACGCGCGCTTCCTGCGCTGGCACGGGGTCGCCCTCGGGGACCTGCTGGCCGAGGAGCTGGGCCTGCCCGTCGTCGTCGACAACGACCTGCTGTCCCTCTCGCGCGCGGAGCAGTGGTTCGGCGCCGCCCGCGGGTGGGACCACTTCGCCGTCATCACCGTGGGCGAGGGCGTCGGGTACGCCTACGCCGTGCACGGCCAGGTGGTCGACACCCCCGAGGCCGGGCTGGGGACGGTGGGCCACCTGCCGCTGGACCCGAACGGACCGCTGTGCCGCCTCGGGCACGCCGGCTGCGCAGACGCGATGCTCTCCACGGCCGGCATCACCACGCGCGCCTCCCTCGCGCACGGGCGCCAGCTGCACCGCGACGAGGTCTACGACCTCGCCGAGGCCGGGGACCCGGTGGCCCGGCGCGTCGTCGAGGACTCCGCCCGCGCCCTGGGGCGGCTGGTGTCGCTCGTCGGC
Source organism: Quadrisphaera setariae (assembly GCF_008041935.1). Classification (NCBI taxonomy): domain Bacteria; kingdom Bacillati; phylum Actinomycetota; class Actinomycetes; order Kineosporiales; family Kineosporiaceae; genus Quadrisphaera; species Quadrisphaera setariae. The sequence goes on along the minus strand of NZ_VKAC01000010.1, from coordinate 128,628 downwards.
AACCTCGTCATGCCGCAGAAGGTCATCATCTCGGGCGAGGGGGTCCGCCTGGCCGAGGTCGGGGCGCAGCCGCTGGCCGAAGCCGTGGCCACCGGCCGCAGCGACCGCGCGGCCCCGCTGCCCGTGGAGGTGCACGTCACCGGCTTCACCGAGTGGGCCCGGGGCGCCGCGGTCACCGCGATCCGCACCTTCGTGCTCGGCGAGGGCCGGTGACGACGACGAGCGCGGCCACCCATGCGGTGGCTGCGCCGGACCTCGTGCGCGCCCAGGTCGGGGTGCGCGACCGGCTCGCGCCGCCAGGAGCGGTGGGCGTGCGCGTCGACCTCCTCGCCGACGGCCCAGGGAGCACCGAGGGCGCGGCGCTGCGCGTCGACGTGACGGCGGAGCGGGTCAGCCGCGTGGCGCTGCGCTGGTCGCGGCCGCTGCCCGAGGGTGTGCGCGTGCTGGGCGACGCCTGGGAGCGCTCCTACGGCGACCTGTCGTGGCAGGGGCTCACCCCCGAGCGGCCGCTGCCGTGGACGGTGCTGCTGCACGACCCGCGCACCGGGAGCACCGAGGGGATCGGCGTGCGGGTGCGCGGCGCTGCGCTCGCGTTCTGGACCGCCGACCCCGGCGGCCTCACCCTGTGGCTCGACCTGCGCAGCGGCGGTGCGCCCGTGGAGCTGGCCGGCAGGACGACGACGGCCGCGGTCGTCGTGTCCGCGCGCGCGGAGGGGGGCCAGCCGGACAGTGGTGGCAGCGCCTTCACCGCACAGCGAGCGCTGGCGCACCTGCAGTGCCCGGACCCGCTGCTGCCGACGACGCCGCTGGTGGGGGCCAACAACTGGTACTACGCCTACGGGCGCGGCTTCGGGCTGGACGCCGTGGTCCGCGACGCGCGCACCGTCTCAGACCTCGCCGGCGACCACCCCGTGCGGCCGTTCGGCGTCATCGACGACGGCTGGTCGGTCGGTGGGGTCGCCGACGGGCGGCAGGCCTCTGGCGGCCCGTGGGACGCCGGGCGCCCGCAGACCTTCCCCGACCTCGCCGAGGCGGCCGCGGCGGTGCGCGCCCAGGGCGCCCGGCCCGGGCTCTGGTACCGCCCGCTCCTGCGCCGCGAGCGACCTGACGGTGCGCTGGCGGGTGCGCTGGCCCAGGCGGTGGTCGCGGGGACGGGCGGTCCGGGGCAGCGGCAGGACGGCTGGGCGCTCGACCCCAGCCACGCGTCGGTGCTCGACGTGGTCCGGGAGGACGTCTCCCGCATCCGCGGGTGGGGGTTCGAGCTGCTCAAGCACGACTTCTCCACCTACGACCTGCTCGGCCGCTGGGGTCCGGCGATGGGCGCCGCCCCCGCAGCCGACGGGCCGGCGCTGGCCGACCCGTCGGTGACGACGGCAGAGGCGCTGGTGGGCTTCTACCGCGCCGTCCGGGAGGCCGCCGGCGACGTCGTCGTCCTGGGGTGCAACACCGTCGGCCACCTCGCGGCGGGGCTCGAGCACGCCCAGCGCACCGGGGACGACACCTCCGGGCTGACGTGGTCCCGCACGCGCCGCACCGGGGTGAACACCCTCGCGTTCCGGCTGGCGCAGCACGGCGCGATGTTCGCCGTCGACGCCGACTGCGTGCCCTCCACACCCGGCACGCCGTGGGAGAAGAACCGGCAGCTGCTCGACCTCGTGGCGCGCTCGGGCACGGCGCTGTTCGTCTCGGTGGACCCGGCCACCCGGGCCGGCGCCGTGGACGCCGACCTCGCCGCCGCGCTGCGCCTCGCGCTGGACGGTGGCGCCCCGGGCGGCGTGGAGCCGCTGGACTGGCTCAACACGACCACGCCCCAGCACTGGCGCAGCGGCACCGGGGGTGGGGACGAGGACCACGGCGAGGAGCTGCGGCTCTCCTGGGGCGAGGAGCTGGGAGCCGACCCCTTCGAGCACACCGAACCCCCACCCCCCTGATCATCTGCAGGTGAAGGCGTCCCGCTGAGTCACCTCAGGTGGCGGGGCGGGCGACGACGAGGAGCGTGAGGTCGTCGACGGGCCCGCCCGCCACGTGGTCCGTGACAGCGGCGGTCACGGCGGTCACGGTGCGCTGGGCGGCGTCGGGAGCGAGCCGGGCCTCCTCGCCCAGGCCGGCGAGGAGCTCCAGCAGCCCCTGCTCGTCGAGCTGCCGGCCGCGGGGGTCGGTGGCCTCGGTGACGCCGTCGGTGTAGAGGACCAGCTGGTCTCCGGGGTCCAGCTCCACCTCCACCTGGGCCACCTCCACCTCGGCGAAGGGGCCGAGCAGCGTGCCGGGGCTGCCGACCAGGCGGGGGGTGCCGCGGGCCGGCAGGAGCACCGGCTGCGGGTGGCCCGCCAGCGCCAGGGTGACGACGGCGCGCCCACCGCTCGAGGTGGCCCGCTCCTCGACGGGCAGGGCGACGGCGGCCACGGTGGCGAACCTGTCGTCGAGCGCCTCGTGCACCGCTCCACCGACCGCCGTGAGCAGGTCGGACGGCTCGCCGTGGGTGGTCGCGGCGCCGCGCAGCGCCCATCGCAGGGCGCTCGTGCTGGCGGCCGCGCGGGGCCCGCGCCCGGAGACGTCGCCGATGACCACGTACCAGGACCCGCCGGAGCCAGCGGGGCCGGCGAAGACGTCGAAGAAGTCACCGCTGACCGCGCCCCGACGGCCGTCGGGGCTGGTGGCGGGCTGGTAGCCGGTGGCCACGCGCCAGCCCGGCAGGTCCGGGAGGGAGGAGGGGACGAGGCTGGCCTGCACGGCGCGGGCGGTCTGGTCGAGCTCGTCGGCGAGCGCCGCCCTGGCGCGGCGCACCGCGGCGTAGGGCGTCATGTCGCGCTGGACGGCCACGTAGTGCACCGGGGCGCCGTCAGCACCGTTGACCGGGGAGAGCGAGAGCTCGTTGACGAAGAGCTGGCCGTCGGCGCGGCGGTTGGCCAGCACCACCACGCCGGCCTCCCCCGCGGCCAGGACCTCGCGGATGCGCTGCACGGCGGCCGCGACCTCGCCGGAGCTGGTGCCGAGCGCGTCGAGCTCGCCGTCCGCGGACGGCTCCAGCAGGCCGTCGTGCAGGAACCGGCAGTTGCGCCCGAGCACGTCCGCCTCGGAGTACCCCGTGGTGCGCGTGAACGCGGGGTTGACGTAGACGATCGGGGAGTCGGGGGCGCGGACGTCGGCCACGCAGACGGCCTGGTCGACGGCGTCCAGCACCGACCACGCGGCGGCGGGGGCCCGTCCGGGCACCGGGGCCAGGGCGGCGGCGCGGTGCACCGCGGGGGTGGTGTCGGTGACCTCCCGCAGCTGGGACAGGGCTGCCAGCGGCAGCCGGACGAGCTCGCGGCGCACCTGGTCGGGCAGGCCCGAGAAAGGCGGTACGGCGGGGCCGGAGTCGACCCGCTCGAGCACGGCCTCGACGGCGGCGGCGCTCACGGCCCAGCGCTGGGCCCAGGCGAGCAGCCCCGCGCGGTCGGTCGGCACCGGCTCAGGCTAGACGGCGCGGGTGGCGGCGGCGCGGCAGCCGGTGACCAGCGCGAGGTCGACGCGCTGGTCACCGGCTGCCTGCGGTGTGACCGCGACCCTGCTCGGGAGGGCCCAGGAGGCTCAGAGGGTGAAGCGTCCGGTGAGCTCCTGGAGGCGCCCGGCGGTCTGCGCCAGCGAGGACGCCGTGGACGAGGTCTCGTCGGCGCTGCGGCGCCCCTCCTCGGCACCGGCCGCGATGCTGGCGATGCTGGCGGAGATCTGGCCGGAGCCGGTGGAGATCTCCGTGACGTTCCTGACCATCTCGCTGGTGGTGGCGGACTGCTCCTCCACCGCGGCGGCGATCGTCGCCTGCACCTCGTCGATGCGGCCGATGACGTCACCGATCTGCGTCACGGCGGCGGCCGCGGCAGCGGCGTCGCCCTGGGTGGCGCTCACCTTGCCGACGATCTCCTCGGTGGCCTGGGCGGTCTGGCGGGCCAGCTCCTTGACCTCTCCCGCGACCACGGCGAAGCCCTTGCCCATCTCCCCGGCGCGGGCGGCTTCGATGGTGGCGTTCAGCGCCAGCAGGTTGGTCTGCTCGGCGATGGAGGTGATGAGCTTGACGACGTCCCCGATCTCCCGGCTGGAGGTGCCGAGCCGCTCGATCGCCCCGCCCGCCTGACCGGCGGCGGCCACGGCATTGGAGGCCATCGCGGAGGCGTCCGCCGTCGCGGTGGCGATCTGGGCGATCGCGGCGGTCATCTCCTCCCCCGCCGCGGCGACGGTGGAGATGGAGGCGGTGACCTGCTCGGAGGCCGCGGACACGACCTGGCTCTGCGAGCTCGACTCCTCCGCTCCGGACGCCATGAGCGTGGACACGGTGGTGAGGGTCCCCGAGGAGGCGGTCAGGGCGGTGGACTCCTCGCGCACCTGCCGCAGCGTGCCCGCCAGGGCCTCCAGGGAGGCGTCGGTGGCGGTGCCCAGCCGGCCCACCTCGTCCTTCGCGGTCAGACCGACGCGGCGGTCCAGCCGTCCGTGGGCCACGGCGCCCATGACGTCGACCACCCGGGCGAGCGGACGGGTCACCGACCTGGCCACCACCACCGCGATGCCCACGGCGAGGACGGCCGCCAGCGCGACGGCGGCGGCGAGCACCGCCAGGGAGGCGCGGAAGGTGGCACGGCCCTCGTCGGCCATGGTCGTGGCCGCTGCCGCCTCGGTGGTGACGATGTCGTCGAGGGCCGCGAAGGACCGCTTGGCCGGCGGGTTGGCGGCCTCGGAGCGCAGCGCGACGAAACCGGCGAGGTCGCCCGCCTCGGCGCGCTGCACCAGCTCCGGCAGCACGGCCCGGTACGTGGCCAGTGCGGCGGTGAACTCCTCCTGCTGGGCGGAGGAGCTGGCGGGGCTGGTGGTGAGGTAGCGGCGCCACTGCTCGTCGAGCGCAGCCTGGTCGGCCTGGAGCGCCTCCTGCGCCTGGGCGGAGGCCGAGGCGTCGGGTGACAGGGCGATGTTGGCCAGGTCGAGGCGGACCTGGAGGAGCTTGGTGCTGGTCTGGGCGGAGGTCTCGACCGAGCCCAGGCCGCTGGAGGCGAGGAGGTCGAGGTCGCCCTGCGCCTGGGCGAGCCGGAGGCCCGCGAGCCCGGCGACGACGAGGAGGAGGGCGAGCACCACGCCGAAGCCCAGGTAGAGCTTGTGCGCGATGCGGAGGTCGGCGAGACGGTGGAGCACGGGGTCACTCCCTGAGGGGCGTGCCAGGAGCAGCGTCGCTCTTCCACTGCACCCCGTCCATCGGACGGGAGACGCCTGGGCTTGAGAGCGTCTCCCGTCCCGGCGTCCCTCAGCCGAGGAGCGCCGCGGCGTCGGCCAGGGGCAGGTCGTGCGCGGCGGCCACGGGAGCGCTCACCAGCTGCCCGTCCAGGGTGGTGAGGCCCTTGGCGAGGGCGGGCGAGGCCTTCGCGGCGCCGCGCACCCCCCGGTCGGCCACGGTGACGAGGTGCGGCAGCGTGGCCGAGGTCAGCGCCAGGGTCGAGGTGCGCGCCACCGCACCGGGGATGTTGGCCACGCAGTAGTGCACGACGCCCTCCTCCACGTACGTCGGCTGCGCGTGCGTGGTGGGGCGGCTCGTCTCGAAGCAGCCGCCCTGGTCGATGGCGATGTCGACGGCGACGCTGCCGGGCCGCATCGAGGCGATCATCTCCCGGCTCACGATCTTGGGGGCCTTGGCGCCCGGCACGAGCACGGCGCCGATGAGCACGTCGGACTCGGCCACGTACTGCGCCAGCCGCGTGCGGTTGGGCGTGACGAGGTCGAGGCGGCCTTCGAAGACGTCGGACAGGTACGCCAGCCGGGAGGGGTTGGTGTCGAAGACCCGCACGATGGCGCGCATGCCCACGGCGATCTTGGCGGCCTCGGTGCCGGAGACGCCGCCGCCGATGATGGTGACCTTGGCCGCGGGCGTGCCGGGGACGCCCCCCAGCAGCACCCCCGACCCGCCCGCGGGGCTCTCGAGGTGGTGGGCCGCGGCCTGCACGGCCATGCGTCCGGCGACCTCGCTCATGGGGGTGAGCAGCGGGAGGCGGCCGTCGGGGGTCTGGACCGTCTCGTAGGCGATGGAGTCGATGCGCCGGGCCAGGAGGAAGTCGGTGAGCTCCCGGTCCGCTGCGAGGTGCAGGTAGGTGAAGAGCTGCTGGCCCTCGCGGAAGCGGTGGTGCTCGGAGGCGACGGGTTCCTTCACCTTGACGATGAGGTCGGCTGCGGCGAAGACGGCGTCGGCGCCGTCCACCACCTCCGCGCCCGCGGCCGCGAACTCGGCGTCGGTGAAGCGGGAGCCGGCTCCGGCACCCGCCTGGACGAGCACCCGGTGGCCGTGGTGGACCAGCTCGGCGGCGCCGTCGGGCTGGAGGGCCACGCGGTTCTCGTTGTCCTTGACCTCGGTGGGCACTCCGACGACGAGCGGTGCGGACACGCCAGACCTCCAGGCTCACCGGCACCGACCCGTTCGGCACCGTTCCGCTGATGAACCTCGCAGGATGGTCGATCTCGCACCAGAGCTCCTGACGGATGTTCGGCAGGATGGGTCCCGTGGCGAACGACCGTCGACCGAGCGCTCCCCTGACCGACGTGGACCGGACGATCGTCGAGGCGCTGCGCCGCGACGCCCGCACACCCGGCGCCGAGCTGGCCCGCCGCGCGGGGGTGGCACCGTCCACGGCGTCGGTGCGCCTGCGCGAGCTGGAGCGCCGCGGCGTCATCACCGGCTACCACGCCGCGGTCGACCTCGACGCCGTCGGCGCGTCGCTGCAGGCCATGGTGGCCGTGCGGCTGCACGGCGGCGCCCGGGGCAGGCTGAGGGAGTTCACCGAGCACGTCCGCGCACTGCCCGGTGTGCTCAGCGTCTTCTTCCTCGGCGGGGAGGAGGACTTCCTGCTGCACGTGGCCACCGCCGACTCCGCGGCCCTGCGCGACCTCGTGGCCGACGGCCTGTCCACGCGGGCGGAGGTCTCCTCCACCCGCACCAGCATCATCTTCGAGCACACCCGCGGCACGGGCGCCGCCGTGCCGCGGGTGTGACCAGGCCCGGAGGGCTGCTGGACGGCGGTCAGCCGGTGTTGCGCATCCCCGCGGCGATGCCGTTGATGGTGAGCAGCAGCGCACGCTGCAGGCTCGGGTCGTCCTCGCCGCGGCGGTAGCGGCCCAGCAGCTCGGTCTGCAGGTGGTGCAGCGGCTCGAGGTAGTTCTCGCGCACCTCCAGGGTCGTGCGCAGCGCCGGCTCCCGGTCGAGGAGCGCGGTGTCCCCGGTGACGGCGAGCACCTGCGTCACCGTGAGCTCGAACTCCTCGCGCACCACGTCGAGCAGGCCGCGCAGCGGCTCCGGCGCCAGCTCGACGTACGCCTTCGCGATGTCGAGGTCGGCCTTGACGAGCGTCATCGACACGTTGCCGAGGAACGTGCGGAAGAAGCGCCACTCCTCGTACATCTCGCGCAGGACGTCCCGGGCGGACGGGTCGGCCTCCACCACGGCGGACAGCCCCGACCCCACCCCGAACCAGCCGGGCACGATCTGGCGCGACTGGGTCCACCCGAACACCCACGGGATGGCGCGCAGGTCCTCGATGCCGCCACCGCCCGGGCGCTTCGACGGGCGCGAGCCCACGTTGAGCGCGCCGAGCAGGTCGACGGGGGTGGCGGTGAGGAAGTACTGGGTCAGCCCGTCGGCCTCCACCAGCGACCGGTACCTGTCGTGCGCCGCGCGGGCGAACCTGTCCACCAGCGCGTCCCAGCGCTGCCCCTGCTCGGGGGTGCGGCGGTCGGTGCGGTGGAGCACGCTCGCCTCGATGGTCGCCGCCAGCGTCAGCTCGAGGTTCTGCCGCGCCAGCTGCGGGAGGGCGTACTTGTCGCTGATCACCTCGCCCTGCTCGGTGATCTTCACCTCGCCGTCGACGGTTCCCGACGGCAGCGCCATGATCGCGTCGTAGGTGGGGCCGCCGCCACGGCCGACGGACCCTCCGCGGCCGTGGAAGAAGCGCAGCTTGACCCCGAAGCGGCGGGCCACGTCGCGCGCCCGGCGCTGGGCCAGCTGGATCTGCCACTGCGAGGCGGCGATGCCACCGGCCTTGTTGGAGTCGGAGTAGCCGAGCATGACCTCCTGCACGTCACCGCGCAGGCGCACGAGCTCGCGGTAGGAGGGGTCGGACAGCAGCGACGTGAGGATCCGCTCGGTCTGCTCCAGCTCGACCACGGTCTCCAGCAGCGGCACGAAGTCGAGCCGCGCCACCCCGGCGGGGAGGTCGACCAGGCCGGCCTGGCGGGCCAGCACGACGGCCGCGAAGACGTCGTCGGCGTCGTGGGTCATGGAGACGATGTAGCTCTCCACCACGCGGCGACCCAGGGCGTCCTGCGCCCACCGGATGGCGTCGAAGGCGGCCGCGGTGGTGGCGGTCTCGCCCTGCAGCGGCAGCGGCGGCAGGGCGAGCGGGCGGGCCGACGCCAGCTCCCGCGAGAGCACCCGCAGCCGCTCGGGCTGGGTGAGCTCGGAGTACTTCTGCTCCAGCTCGCCGTCGCCGCCCGCGAGGCGGTCGAGCAGGGCGCCCACCGCTGCGTGGTGCTTGGCGGAGTGCTCGCGCACGTCGAGGGTGGCCAGCACCAGCCCCGTGGCGGCGACGGTGCGCACGAGGCGCTCCACCTCGCCCGAGGCGACCAGCTCGCCCTGGTGCTGCGCCACCGACGCGTGCAGGAGCAGCAGGTCGGAGAGCAGCTCGGCGTCGTCGGGGTAGTCGCGCCCGGGCACGTGCGGGGTGTCGGCGACCAGGCGCTGCTCGGTCAGCGCCAGGCGCACGTCGATGCAGGTGAGGAAGAGGCGGTACGGCTCCTGGACGTTGAGCCGGCGGTAGCGCGGCTCCACCTCCGGCAGCGACTCGATGAGCTCAGCGGTGCGCGCGGCCAGCTCCGGGGAGACCGGGCTGACGGCCTCGCTGACGGACAGGTCGCGCCGCAGCTCGTCCACGGCGGCGCGCAGCGTGTGGATGCCGTGGCGCGCCTGCAGCACGAGCACCTCACGGGTGACCTGCGGGGTGACGAAGGGGTTGCCGTCGCGGTCACCGCCCACCCACGAGCCGAAGCGCAGCGGGCTGACGGCGGGGGGCAGCGCCACGCCGTGCTCGGCGAGCCGGTCGCGCAGCTCCTCCAGCACGTCGGGCAGCGCCGCCCGCGACAGGCCCTCGAGGTAGTAGATGACGTTGCGCGCCTCGTCGATGGGCTGCGGCGGCTCCACGCGCAGCTCGTCGGTGAGCCACAGCAGCTCCACGGCCTCGGCGAGCCGGCGGGTGCGGCGAGGGCCCTCGGGCTCCTCCAGCAGGGAGGCCACGCGGCGGAGCTTGTCGATGGTGGAGCGGCGCGCCACCTCGGTCGGGTGCGCGGTGAACACCGGGCGCACCGCGACCTCCTCCATGATCGCCCCCAGCTCGGCGGCCTCCACCCCGGCGTCGGCGATGCGGGTCAGCGCCTGCTGGAGCCAGCCGCCCTCAGCGCCCTGCTCCTCGCGCAGCGCCCGGCCGCGGTGCACCTGCTCGGTGGTGTTGGCCAGGTGGAAGTACGCGGTGAAGGCCCGCACGAGCCGCGTCACCGTCTCCAGGTCGAACCCGGGCAGCTCGGTGAGGGTGTGCTCCTTGGCGTGCGCCCGCACCCGCTCGACCAGCTCGAGCAGCTCGGGCCCCTCGTGGCGGGCGAGGGTCTCGCCGAGCATCGTGGTGACGAGGCGGATGTCGCGGCGCAGCGCGTCCAGCGCGGCCCCGGGGGTCGAGTCGGCGTCCGGCCTGGTGGTCATGGGCACATCGTGGCTGCTGCCGGGCGTGCGCGGAGCCCCGGGGGTCACGATCGGCTCAGGTGCTCCCCGCTCAGGACGACGACGACGGGGGCGCGCTCACGGTCAGCCGCGCGGAGAGCGCCCGCAGCCTCTCCTCGCTGACCCTGCCGGAGGACAGCAGCCACGGGTCGCGCGGCGGGGCCGAGGGGGCGGCCGCTCGCTCGACGGCCTCCAGCGCGGTGGCCAGGCAGCGCGACCACGGCGTGGTGCGGCCCGCGGCGTCGACCAGGTGCAGCGCCTCGGCCAGCTCGTCGGGGAAGTGCCACGCGCTCAGCGCGGCGGCGGAGACCTCGGTGTGGCAGACCCCGAAGGCGGTGCGCTCGGCGGCGAGCAGCGCCTGGCGCCCGCCGCGCCGCACGTCGTCGTCCTCCAGCAGCGCCCGGTAGCCCGTGGTGTCGGCGTGGGCCAGCACCGCCTGCCCCAGACCCGCGAGCAGGCCCAGGCAGAACGCCTCGGGAGCGGGGACGCCGAACAGCGGTGCCAGCTCGCCGCTGGCCACGGCCACCGCCTCGGAGCGCGCCCAGGTGTCCTCGGGCAGGAGCCCCTCGCTGTCGGTGCCCACCGCCGCGGTGGCCGCCATCGCTCGCACCGCGGCGAAGCCCACCACCGTGACCGCGAAGGGGACGGTGCGCACCCGGCCGCTGAGCCCGTAGAAGACGCTGTTGGCCAGGCGCGTCACGCGGGCGGTGAGCGCCACGTCACCGCTCAGGACCGCGGCGAGCTCGGGCGAGCCGACGGAGCTGTCGCCCGTCATCGTGACGATGCGCGCCGCCACCGGGCGCCGGGAGGCGAGCTCGTCGACGACGTCGACGAGGGCGGCCAGCGCGGCGTCAGCACGCTGCTGGGCGTCGTCCCCGGCCCCGTCGGGCGCGTCGTCCAGCGGGTCCGTCACGGCGCACCGGCCCCTCGGCGTCCGGGGCGCAGCGGCCTGACGTCGCGGCGCCAGGCGACCAGGTCGGCCGGGGCCATCGCCCGCGCGTACAGCCAGCCCTGCACGAGGTCCGCACCGAGCGCGCGCAGCGCCTCGGTCTGCTCGGGGTGCTCCACGCCCTCGGCCACGGCCGACAGCCCCAGGCTGTGGGCGAGCCCGATGACGGCGGAGGCGACCTCGGGGTGGCCGCGGTGCAGCTCCTCCACGAAGGACCGGTCCACCTTGAGGTAGTCGACCGGCAGCTGGCGCAGGTACGCCAGCGAGGAGTACCCGGTGCCGAAGTCGTCCAGGGCCACCGACACGCCCATCGCCCGCAGCCGCAGCAGGCGGTCGCGGCTGGCCTCGCGGTCGTGGACGAGGGCGGTCTCGGTCACCTCCAGGCACAGCTGCGCGGCCGGCAGGCCCGTGCGCGCCAGCACGCGGGCGACGTCGTCGACCACCCCTCGGGAGCTGAGCTGGATCGCGGAGAGGTTGACGTTCACCTTCCGCGGAGCCGCTTCACCGAGCTCGGCGTTCCACGCCACCTGCTGCGAGCAGGCCTGGTCGAGCACGAAGAGCCCGAGCTCCTCGATGAGCCCGTTCGCCTCCGCGATCTTCACGAACTGCTCGGGGGAGACCGGGCCGCGCTCCGGGTGGTCCCACCGCACCAGGGCCTCGACGGCGGGGAGGGCCGCGGGGTCGCTCAGCGACACCACCGGCTGGTAGGCCACGCGCAGGCTGCCGACCTTGAGCGCCTCGCGCAGGTCGAGCGTCAGGGCGAGGGCGTCGCGGGCCTCCTCGCGGGCGGCGGCGTCGCACAGGGCCACCCGGTTGCGCCCCTCGCCCTTGGCCCGGTACATGGCGATGTCGCAGTCCTGCAGGAGCTGCTCGGCGCTGGAGTGGCGCGACGTGGCCCTGGCCACCCCGACGCTCGCGGAGATGTTGAAGGGCAGCCCGTCGACCACCAGCCCCTCCCCCAGGCGGGCCAGCACGGACTCCCCGAGCGAGAGCGCGGCGGAGTCGTCGACGGCGCCCTCGAGGAGCACCACGAACTCGTCGCCCCCCCAGCGCGCCACGAAGTCGCCCGGGCGCACCGCCCCGCGCAGCCTGTCGGCGACCGCCACCAGGAGCCGGTCGCCGGTGTCGTGGCCGAGGCTGTCGTTGACCACCTTGAAGTTGTCGAGGTCGAGGAAGAGGCAGGTCATCACCGAGGTGTCGGGGTCCAGCCCGTCCGCGGCGCGCAGCCGGGCCGCGACGTCCTCCTCCAGCGCGGTGCGGTTGGGCAGCCCGGTCAGCGCGTCGTGGCGGGCCTGGTGGGCCAGCTCCAGCTCGAAGGCGCGGCGGTCGGTGAAGTCCTCGACGGTGCCGACGAACCCGGCGCCGTGTCCGGGGCTGACGGCGGGGGCGAGGCGCAGCAGCACCCAGCGCTCCTCGTCGTCGACGCGGACGATCCGCACCTCCGCCTGCGCCGGTTCCCCCGCGAGCGCCTGCTCGACGCACGTGAGCACAGCGGGCAGGTCCTCACCGAGCACGTGCGCGGTCCAGGAGAGCCCGAGGAGCTCGTCGTGCGAGGCGCCGACGAGCTCGCAGAAGGCGTCGTTGACGTGCGCGAGCCGCAGACCGGCCTCGGAGATGATCGTGGGCACCGGGCTGTGGCGCACCAGCGTCTCGAAGCGGCGCTCCTGGGCGCTGGCGTGCTCCTGCGCCAGGCGCTCGGGGAGCGTGCCCGACCGCGCCAGCACCACGGTCCACAGCCCCGTGGAGGGCGAGGGCAGGGTGATCAGCTCGACCTCCACCGGCGGCGCGTCGGTGACGAGGACGGAGACGACCGACCTGCCCTTGCGCGAGGCGCGCAGCACCTCGCGGCGCAGCTCACCGGCTCGGGGCGGCACGAGGAAGCTGCCGACCTCGCGCCCCAGCAGCGCCGAGGGCTCCCGGCGGACCAGCTCACCGGCGGCGGTGTTGGCCCACAGGACCACCGCGTGGTCCAGGCCCGGCGTCCCCGGGGGGCTGTCGACCACGAGGGTGGCGCGGCTGGAGGCCAGGCCCGCCTCGAGCACGGCCCGCTGGACGCGCTCGTCGGTGGGCAGGCCGGGACCGGGGAGGGGCATGGGGCCGTGCACCGGGCCGGCCGGCGGGAGGGTCTCGACGCGCGCCTGCGGCGGCACCGGGCCGGCCGGCGGGCGAGGGTCGGCGAGAGCGGCGTCGCGCTGCTCGCTCCTGCGCATCGTCGTCCTCCCGGGGGGTCGAGCGCAGCGGGTGCGGCGCTCATCCCTCCATCGGCGCCCCGCCCTCCTTCTTGACCCCCTCTGTGGAGACGGACCGCGTCTGCAGCACCCGGCGTGCGCCAGCGGGGTGGTCGGCCTAGCGTCGGGAGCGGTCGACACCACGGCCGCCACGGTCCGCCGCAGCCCGCCCCGCCCGGGTCTCGCACGCCGCCGTCGCGCGCTGCGCGGACCACCCGTCCCGAGGGGGACCCGTGTTCCGCTACTCCCACCAGCTGCAGTTCTCCGCCAAGCCCGAGAAGCCCGACGCCCTGTACGCGATGAAGGTGCAGGAGCTGATCGGCGGCCAGTTCGGCGAGATGACCGTGATGATGCAGTACCTGTTCCAGGGCTTCAACTGCCGGATGCCCGGCAAGTACAAAGACATGATCATGGACATCGGGACCGAGGAGATCGGGCACGTCGAGATGCTGACCACCATGGTCGCGCGCCTCCTGGAGGGCGCTCCGGCCGAGGTGACCGAGAAGGCCGTGGCCACCAACCCCGTGCTCGCCGCCGTCATCGGCGGACAGAACCCGCACCACGCGATCGTGGCCGGCGGCGGCGCGATGCCCACCAACAGCCAGGGCGTGCCGTGGAACGCCGGGTACATCGTCGCGTCCGGCAACCTGCTGACGGACTTCCGCTCCAACGTCGCCGCCGAGGCCCAGAGCCGGCTGCAGACCTCGCGCCTGTACGGCATGACCGACGACCCGGGCGTCAAGGCGATGCTCCAGTTCAACCTCGCCCGCGACACCTTCCACCAGCAGCAGTGGCTGCTCGGCATCCAGCAGCTGGTCGACGACGGCCTGGCCGACGTCCTGGAGGACTCCCGCGGCAGCGAGGAGGACCAGCAGCAGAACCACACCTTCTGGTCGTTCTCCCTCGACGGGAGCGCGGCCGGTGAGGGCCGCTGGGCCTCCGGGACCGCGCTGGTGGGTGACCAGCCGATCGAGTACCTCCCGGAGCCCGCCTTCCTCACCGACGACGACGGTCTGCTGCCGCCGCCGGACCCGGAGCTGTTCTCCACCTACGACGGCGACCAGGGCCCGGGCACCCCCGGTGACGCGGCCGGCGCCCGGGTGCAGGGCGCCAAGAACGTCGCCACCAAGATCAAGGACGCGCTCACCTGAGCCGCGGCCAGATCAGGGCGGCGACGAGGTGAGCGTCCGGGAGCGCTGGGTGGCGGCGCCGCCCGAGGCCGTGTGGGAGCTGCTGGCCGACGGGTGGAGCTACGCGGACTTCGTGGTGGGCTCCGCGCACGTGCGGCGGGTCGACCCGGGGTGGCCGCGGCCGGGCACGCGCCTGCACCCGGTGGTGGGGGCGTGGCCGCTGCTGCGGCGCGGCAGCACCACCAGCGAGGAGGCCGACGCTCCGCACCGGCTGGTGCTCACCGCGCGCAGCTGGCCGCTGGGCGGGGCGCGGGTGGTCTTCGACCTGGTCCCCCGCGACGGCGGCACGCTGGTCCGGCTCACCGAGGACGCCGTCGAGGGCCCGGGGCGGCTGGTGCCCCGGCTCCTGCGGACGCCGCTCATCGGTGCGCGCAACACCGAGACGCTGTCCCGCCTGGAGGCGCTGGTGGTCGGGCGGAGCGCCTCCGGGCGGGGCTGACCCGCGGGCAGCCGGCGGCTCAGCCGCCGGTCGGCCGGTCCCGGGACGGTCGCGGGACGGTCACCGCTGCGGTCTCGCGCAGGACGACCGCCTCCTCGCGCGGCCCGGCGCGCAGCACGGCCGGACCGACCCCGCTGAGCTCGAGCAGGTCCAGCAGGCGCAGGACGGCCGGGCTGGGCCGCAGCACGAGCAGCGACCCCCCGGGACCGGCCAGCTCCACCAGCGCGTGCAGGCCAGCCGCGTCGAGGAAGGTGACCCCGGAGGCGTCGACCGCGGCCCGGTGCCCGTGGCGCTCCAGCAGTGCTGCGACCGAGCGCAGCTGGGCGGCCGTGGAGACGTCCACCTCACCGGACAGGCCGACGACGGGTCGCCCACCCGACCAGCGCAGGATCACGGCGGCGACGGAGGTGGCCGCAGGCGCTGCGAGGTCGTCGGGTCCGCCGTCGGACCGGAGCGCGTGCTGGCCGGGCTGGACGGGCCGGCCGAGGTGGGCCGGGCGGTGGTGGGTGGCGTTCTGGAGGGGGTGCTGTCGCACGGAGGCCTCGCCGGTGAGTCGTCCGGGGCCGCTGCCTCGACCCGCACCCACGGTAGGCCGCCCCGCCTCCTGCGACAACGGGTGCCAGGGTGGAGGGGTGCACCGCAGCGCCACCTCCCCGGAGCTGGCCCTGTGCGCTGCCGTGGAACCCGTGGTGGGCTGGGACCGCGTGGCCGTCTCGGTGGTCGTCGACCCCGAGCGCAAGCTGCCGCTGGCGGGGTCCGACCTCACGCTCCAGCGGTTCGACAACTTCCAGGAGAGCCTGGAGCAGGGCCCCTGCCGCGACGCCCTGCAGTGCGGCGCCCCCGTGCTCGTCGACGACCTGCGCGCCGCCGGGACACCGTGGCAGCTGCTCCTGAGCTGCGCCCCTGACGACTTCCCGGTCCGCTCGACCGCGTCCGTGCCGCTGCTCTCCCCCGGGTCGGAGAGGGCTGCGCTGGGGGTCCTCTCGGTGGGCCGCGACACCGTGGCCCCCTTCACCAGCGCCGAGGTCCTCGTGCTGCAGCGCCTCGGCGACGTCCTGGTGCGGCTGCTGCTGGCACGCGGCTCGCGCGGTGACCTCTTCGCCGACGTCGCCGCCGACGACCTGCCGGTGCTGCTGGGGATGCTGCGCGTGAGGCTCGGTCTCGGGGAGGCCGACGCGCTGGCCAGGCTCCGCGCCTACGCCTTCGCGACCGGGGCCACCATCCAGGAGGTCGCTGCGGACGTCGTCGCCGGGCGGGTGCGCCTGGACGACGTCGACCTGGGCTGCTGACGCCCGCTCACGCGGCACCGCGAGGAGCCCACACGATCACAGCGGCGCCGACCAGGCAGACCGCCGCGCCGACCAGGTCGTACCTGTCGGGCCGGTAGCCGTCGGCCACGGCGGCCCAGGCCAGCGAGCCCGCGATGAAGACACCGCTGTACGCCGCCAGCACCCGGCCGAACTCCGCGCTGGGCTGCAGCGCGGCGGCGAACCCGTACAGGCCGAGGGCGACCGCGCCGGCTCCGGCCCACAGCCAGCCGCGGTGCTCCCTGACCCCCTGCCAGACCAGCCAGGCACCGCCGATCTCCAGCGCGGCGGCGACGGCGAACAGGGCGGCGGACCTCAGCGGCACGCCTCATCCTGGGGGACGGGGCCCGCCTGGAGCACGACCGCGCCCCGGCCGGGTGGCCGGGGCGCGGTCGCTGCCCGTCAGGCGTGCAGGTCGAAGCGGTCCAGCTCCATGACCTTCTGCCACGCCTTCGCGAAGTCGGCCGCGAACAGCTCCTTCGCGTCGTCGGAGGAGTAGACCTCCACGACGCCCCGCAGGATCGAGCTCGAGCCGAACACGAGGTCGGCGGCGGTCGCGGTGCGCACCACGGAGCCGTCCGCGCCGACGCCCTCGTAGACGCCCTCGGCGTCCTTCGAGGTGCGCCACTGCACGCCCAGGTCGAGCAGGGTGGTGAAGAAGTCCTGCGAGAGGACGCCCACCCGGTCGGTGAACACCCCGTGGCGGGTGCCGCCGGTGTTGGCACCGAGCACGCGCAGGCCGCCGACGAGCACGGTCATCTCCTTGGCGGTCAGGCCCAGCAGGTAGGCCTTGTCCACGAGGAGGTGCTCGGCGTGCACCTTGGTGCGCGGGTCGATCCAGCTGCGGAAGCCGTCGGCCCTGGGCTCGAGCCAGGCGAAGTTCTCGACGTCGGTCTGCTCCTGGCTGGCGTCGGTGCGGCCCGGGGTGAAGCCCACGGACACCGGCGCGCCGGCGTCGGCCGCGGCCTTCTCCACCGCGGCCGTGCCACCGAGCACGATGACGTCGGCCAGCGACACCCTCGCGCCGGTGGCCGCCTCGAACTCGCCCTTGACGCGCTCGAGCACGGGCAGCACGTCGGCCACGCCCTCGTTGACGGCCCAGCCGATCTGCGGCTCCAGGCGGATGCGGGCGCCGTTGGCCCCGCCGCGCTTGTCGGTGTCGCGGTAGGACGCCGCGGCCGACCAGGCGGTGTGCACCAGCTGGGAGACGCTCAGACCGGAGTCGAGCAGGCGGGACTTGAGGTCGGCGACCTGCTCGTCGGTGACGAGCTCGTGGTCGACGGCGGGCACCGGGTCCTGCCAGATGAGCTCCTCGGACGGGACGTCCGGGCCGAGGTAGCGGGTGCGCGGGCCCATGTCGCGGTGGAGCAGCTTGAACCAGGCGCGGGCGTACTGGTCGGCGAAGTAGGCCGGGTCGTCCCGGAACTTCACCATGACCTCGTGGTAGGCCGGGTCGGCCAGGAGCGCGAGGTCGCTGGTGAGCATGATCGGGTTGTTCTTCTTGCCCGGGACGTGCGCGTCGGGCACGAGGTCCGCCGCGGCGCCGTCCTTGGGCTTCCACTGCTTGGCGCCGGCGGGGCTCTCGGTGAGCTCCCACTCGTAGCTGAACATCGTCTCGACGTAGCTGTTGTCCCACTGCGTGGGGGTGGGGGTCCAGGCGCCCTCGAGACCGCTGGTGATCGTGTCGGCGCCCTTGCCGGTGCCGAACTCGTTCTTCCAGCCCAGGCCGTTGCCGTGCACGGGGCAGCCCTCGGGCTCCTTGCCCACCAGCGCGGCGTCGCCCGCGCCGTGCACCTTGCCGAAGGTGTGGCCACCGGCGATGAGCGCCACGGTCTCGACGTCGTTCATGCCCATGCGGCCGAACGTCACGCGGATGTCGTGGGCGGACCCGAGCGGGTCGGGCTGGCCCTGCGGCCCCTCGGGGTTGACGTAGATGAGGCCCATGGTCACCGCGGCCAGCGGACCCTGCTCGAGGTCGAGCGGGGTGTCGGGACCGGTGTAGCGGTCGTTGGTCAGCCAGTCGTCCTCGGGGCCCCAGAAGGTCTCCTCGGGCTGCCAGGTGTCGCGGCGGCCGAAGGCGAAGCCGAACGTCGGCAGGCCCATGTCGTCGTGGGCGACGTTGCCGGCGAGCACCAGGAGGTCGGCCCAGGAGAGCTTGCGGCCGTACTTCTGCTTGATCGGCAGCAGCAGGCGGCGGGCCTTGTCGAGGTTGGCGTTGTCGGGCCAGCTGTTGAGCGGCGCGAAGCGCTGCGCGCCCTGGCCGCCGCCGCCGCGCCCGTCGGCGATGCGGTACGTGCCGGCAGCGTGCCACGACATGCGGATGAAGAGCGGGCCGTAGTGGCCCCAGTCCGCCGGCCACCAGTCCTGGGAGGTCTTCATGAGCTCGGCGAGGTCGCGCTTGACCTCGGCCACGTCCAGCTCCGCGAACGCGGCGGCGTAGTCGAAGTCCTCGCCCAGCGGGTCGGAGTCGCGGGAGGTCTTGTTGAGCACCGACAGGTCGACCTGGTTCGGCCACCAGTCCTGCACGCGGCGGGGGTGGTCGGTGACCGGGGTCGGCGGCTTGATCGCCGGGTTCTCGCTCTCGCTGGTGCTGGCGGTGTTCGCCTTCTCCTGCGCGATGTCAGTCACGGTGTGCCTCTCTGGTGACGGGACCTTGCTCTGGCCTGGGGGTCGGGGTGGGGGCCGCGCACGCGGGGCAGAGCCCCCAGAAGGTGATCTCGGCCTCCTCCAGCGCGTAGCCGGCGGCCGGGTCGGTGCCGTCCGGGGACGGGCCGGGCAGCAGGCAGGGAGCCTCGCCGACCACGCAGTCGACGTCGGTGATGGAGCCGCACGCCCGGCACACCAGGTGGTGGTGGTTGTCGGCCACGCGCGCCTCGTAGCGGGCGACGGAGCCGCGCGGCTGGATGCGGCGGACGACGCCGGCGTCGGTGAGCACGCGCAGCACGTCGTAGACGGCCTGGTGCGACAGCGTCGGCAGGCGGGTCCGCGCGGCCGCGATGAGCGCGTCCGTCGTGGCGTGCGGGTGGAGGCCGACCGCGTCGAGCACCGCGAGGCGGGGCCGCGTCACGCGCAGCCCCGCGTCGCGCAGGGCGTGCTCGCCCAGCGCTCGCTCGCGGGCTCCGTCGGTCACCATCGGGGTCGATCCTGGTCGCTGTTCCTGAACGAGTCAAGATCTGAGGGGGACGTCGAGGTGGACGTGCGGTGACCTCGCAGCCTCCGCCGACCGGTCGGTCAGCGGGTCGGTCAGCAGGTCGGTCAGCGGGTCGCGGCCTCCAGCAGCTCCATCACGTGCTGGTAGGGCCGGCCCGTGGCTCGGGTCATGCCCAGCTCGCAGGTGCGGTTGGCCGAGGCGTGCGCGTCGAAGGGGCGCGCCAGCACCTCCTGCGCCTCGCGGGCCGTGGCGCTGGCGGTCAGCTCGGGGTGCAGCAGCCCGCGGTCCCCCGCGTAGGCGCAGCAGCCCCACGCAGCCGGCACCACCACCTCGTCGGCGAACGCCTCCGCGACGGACCGCATCGCCGCGGTGGTGCCCGCCGTCGTCGTCGAGCAGGTGGGGTGCAGCACCACCGAGCCGAGGCGCCGGCGCACCACCAGCCGCCCCAGCAGGTGGTCCGCCGCGAACTGCGTCGCGTCGAGCACCTGCACCCGCGGGGCCCGCGAGCGCAGCAGCTGCACCAGCCCCTCGGCGCAGGAGGCGGCGTCGCACACCACCGGCAGCTCGCCACCCCGGGTGGCCTCCACCAGGGCGGGGACCACCGCCTCGGCGACCTCCTCGTACCCGCTGGCCAGGCCCTTGGACTTCCACGGCGTGCCGCAGCACAGCGAGCCCGGCTGCTCAGGGGTCACGAGCACGACACCGGCGCGCTCCGCGAGGGCCACCAGCGCCTGCGCGGCTCCGCCGCCGGGCTTCTGCGGCTGGGCCGGCGCTCCGGCGGTGGGCCCGAACAGCGCGCCGAGGCACGCGGCGAAGAGCACCGCCTCGGCTCGCTCGGACCGGGCGGCGCCGCCCAGCACCGGACGGGCGCGGCCGCCGCGGGGCAGCTCGGGCTCGTAGGAGGGCACCCGGTCGGCGCCTGCCACCGCGCGCGCGGCGCTGGTCGCCGCGCGCACGAGCGGAGCGGGCAGCAGCGAGGCAGCGGTCAGGGCCGCACCGCCGGCCCGCGTGGCGGCGCCCCAGTGACGGGCGGCTCCCGCCCAGGCGCGGTCCAGGGCGGCGGGCGCCTGCTCGGCGCGCAGCCGGCGCACGAGGTCGCCGGTGTTGATCCCGACCGGGCACGCCGAGGCGCACAGCCCGTCCACGGCGCAGGTCTGCAGACCGGCGTAGTCGTAGTCGGCCTCGAGGGCGGCGGCGAGGTCGTCGTCGCCGGCGGCCCGGGCCGCGGCGGCCTCGCGGCGCAGCACGATCCGCTGCCGCGGGGTGAGGGTGAGGTCCTTGCTGGGGCAGGCGGGTTCGCAGTAGCCGCACTCCACGCACCTGTCGACCTCCTCCTCCACGGTCGGCACCGTCTTGAGGTGGTGGAGCCACGCGTCGGGGCGGTGCTCGACCACCACGCCCGGGTTGAGCAGCCCGGCGGGGTCGAAGAGGCGCTTCACCTCGAGCATGAGGTCGTGCAGGAAGGGCCCGTACTGGCGCCGCACGAACGGCGCCATGATCCGGCCGGTGCCGTGCTCGGCCTTGAGGGAGCCACCGGCGCCGAGCACGAGGTCGACCAGGTCGGCGGTGAAGCGCTGGTACCGGGCCAGGGCGGCGGGGTCGTCGAAGCGCTCGTTGACGAGGAAGTGGATGTTGCCGTCCTTGGCGTGCCCGAAGATCACCGAGCCGTCGTAGCCGTGCTCGTCCAGCAGGCTCGTCAGACCCCGGCAGGTGTCGAGGAGGCGGTCGACGGGGACGACGACGTCCTCCAGCAGCGCGGTGGTCCCTGACGGCCGCGCACCGGCGACGGCGGTGTAGAGGCCCTTGCGCACGTGCCACAGGCCGGCGCGCCGCGCCGGGTCCGAGGTCAGCGCGGCCGGGCTCACCAGCGGCAGGCCCGCCAGCACCAGCGCCAGCGCGCCGCGCGCGTCCTCCAGCGCCTCGGGGGTGGCCGCCTGCAGCTCCACGAGGAGGGCCGCGTGGTCGACCACCTCGACGGCTGCGATCTCGGGCGGGACGTCGCCCAGCCCCTGCGCCACCCGCAGCGAGGCGGCGTCCATGAGCTCGGCGGTGGCCACCCCGGCGCCCACCAGCGCCGGCAGGGCACCGGTGGCACCTTCGAGGTCGGTGAAGACCAGCAGGCCCGTGGCGACGTGGGGGTGCACCGGAACGGTGTCGAACGTCGCCTCCGCGACGAAGGCGAGCGTGCCCTCGCTGCCCACCACGAGGTGGGTGAGGACCTCGACGGCGGTGTCGTGGTCGAGCAGGGCGTTGATGCCGTACCCCATGGTGTTCTTCATCGAGAACTGCCGCCGCACCTCGGCGACGGCGGCGGGGTCGGACAGGAGCAGCTCGCGCAGCGCGAGCAGGCCGCGGTGCAGGTCGGGCCGGTCTCGCAGCAGGCGCGCGTCGGCGTCGGGAGCTGCGGAGTCCACCACGGTGCCGTCGGCGAGCACCGCGGTCATCGCGCGCAGCGTCCGGTAGGTGTTGGCGGTGGTGCCGCAGGCCATGCCGCTGGAGTTGTTGGCCACCACGCCGCCGACGGTGCAGGCGACCTCGCTGGCCGGGTCCGGGCCGAGCGCGCGCCGGTGGCGGGCGAGGCGCGCGTTGACCTCGCGCACGGTGGCGCCGGGCTGGGCGCGCACGGTGAGCCCGCCGTCGCCCACCTCCACCCCGCGGAACCCGGCGCGGACGTCCAGGAGCAGCCCGTCGGTGACGCCCTGCCCGGACAGGCTCGTGCCCCCGGAGCGGAACGTCACGCACATCCCCAGCTCGCTGGCCCTGGCCATCGCCGCGGCCACCCCGGCGGCGTCGCGGGCGGTGGCCACGACCCGCGGCACCAGCAGGTAGTGGGAGGCGTCGTGGGCGCGGGCGCGGCGGTCGAGCTCACGACGGCTCGCGGTGAGGCCCGGCGCCCACCGCTCGGTGCCGGATGCGGCCTCCAGCGGGGTGGTGGGCAGCGCCGGGCTGGTCACCGGGGTGGTCACCGGGCCGGCGAGCGGGGTCGGGGTCGGGCTGGTCACGCGCCACCTCCGGTGGTGGGCAGGAGCAGTCGCTCGGACTGCTGCTCGGACGCTCCCGCCCAGCATCCCCCACGTCTCGAGGCCCCCAGGAGGAGGACGGCCGGCACCCTCGGCGAGCCCACCTCACCCTGGTCGTCGCCGGCTGGTGGAGGTCACCGGGCGTCGACCAGCGGCACGGGCCGCGTCGTCCTCCGGTCGCGCGCCCTCCACCCCGGGTCGGGGCCCGGAGGACCGACCCGCAGCCCCCAGGCGGATCCGCTCAGGCGCCGCGCCACCGCACCCTCGGGGGGACCGCCTGATCCCGTCACGAAGTGGACACCGACCATGAGCACCAGCACCGCAGCTCCTGCCCCCTCCGCTGCGGAGGGGGTCCGCCGCTCCCAGCGCCGCACCGCCTGCCTCCAGGCCGGCACGGTGTGCGCAGCGCTGCTCGTGCTCCTCGCCGCGCTGCTCCTCCCCCAGCACTGAGGCGGTCCACGCGGCCGGAAGGACAGGGAGGACGAGGCATGGCGCCACCCGCACGACGTCCCGGAGCGACAGGAGGCGACCGTCGGTCGGTCCGACGACCGCACCGGCCGACGCAGGTCGGTCGCCGGTCGGTCGTCCGCACGACCGCCGTGGGCCTGCTCGTCGTCCTGCTGCCGCTCGCCCTCGCGGCGCCCAGCGCCTCGGTGCCGCAGGGTCCCGGGGTCGTGGCGGTGGACGCGGGTGCAGCGCCCGACCCGTCACCGCCCTCACGTCCAGCGACGGTCACCGTGCAGGTCGTCGCGCTGGTGAGCTGCGCTGACGCCGACCAGTGGCAGCCCTTGGTCGCGGTGCCCAGCCGCACGGCGGTGAGGGGTCGTGCCGTGGAGCACGAGGCGCGAGCACCCTCACCTACAGCGTTCCCGCCGTGGACCTCCTGCCGAGGGGTGGGTCGTTCCTCGGCCCGGGAACGGCGGTCGTCCGCCTCGGGACCGAGCCAGGGGCGCCCGTCGACGTCCGCAGGGCGCTGAGGACCGGGGCGGTGCGCCTGGAGTACCGGCCGTCGGGACGCCACGCCTTCGCGCTCTCCCGTGTGGAGTACTCGCTGCGCCACGGTCCCCGGGACGCGACGGTCACCTCCTGAAGCCGACGACCGGGTGCTGGTGCTGCCCCGCACCCGCACCCCCGCTGTCAGAGGTAGGTGTCGAGCCGCCCCTGCGGGGCGCCCTCCGCGCGCTCAGCCGCGGCCGGTCGCACGTCCTCGGCCTGCCGCTGGGCCTGGTGCTGGGCCTGGCGCTCGGCGGCGGCCGCTCTGGCCTGGGTGAGCGCCGCCTGGGCGGAGGCGAGCCTGGCGGCGGCGAGCTGCACCGCCGCGGCGTTGTCGCGAGCGCGGGCGCCGGCGTCGTCGGAGCCCGGGGGGACGGTGGAGCTCCGCAGGCGCTCGGCAGCCCTGTCGTAGGCGCTGCCGGCATCACGCACGGCCCTCTCCCACGACGCGACGCCCCCCGCCGGACGAGGTGCCGCCCCGGGTGTCGCCCCCGTGATGCCCGTCATGCTCCTCCACCTCCCCTGGTGTCCCCTGATGAGCATCGGCACCGGCGCGGGGAGGGTGGATCGCCCGTTCGGGTGGCGTCGCGGGCGGCCACGGCCACGCGGTGGACGACCCGGCGTGCTGCGCGACCGCGGGACCGGTCGAGGTCCGCCCCCGGGTCTCACGGCTGGAGGACGTGAGGACGACGATGACCACCGCCACCGCCCCTGCGACCACCGCGAGCGCCAGGCCGTGGTCCCCGCCGCGGGAGGAGGCGGTGGACGCCTGCAGGGTCGCGCCGGGCGAGGCGATGACGTCGCCCAGCTGGTGGACGAACCCCGGCAGGACGGCGAGCGGCCCGCAGAGGACCGCACCCACGGGCCGCACGAGCAGCGTGGAGGTGATGGCCAGCGCGGCCGTCACGACCGTCACGTGCAGCGAGGTCGCCGGGGTCGAGAGGACGAACACGAGCACGAAGCAGTCGAACGCGTCGAGCGCCGACGCGCCGACGCCCGCGAACAGCGTGCGCCGCTGGGCCGCCGTCCACTCCGCAGAGCGCTCCGAGGACCGCTCCGAGGACCGCTCGGGCGCACGAGACACAGCCACCACCTCCGGTCGAGCTCGACCTGCGGCACCGGCGCCGCGGCACGGCCACCGAGGGCCTCGGCCGTTCTCGACCCGGGCGGGCGCGCGGGTCCTGCACGACCGCTGCGAGTCCGCTGGGGGTCAGCCCTCGGCAGGCGCCGAGGGGTCCGAGGGGTGGGCGGCGCGGGCGCCCTCCAGCACGCGCAGGACGGCGGGGGCCTGCTCGTCGGCACGGTGGACGAGCAGGAGGCGGGTCTGCAGCGAGACGTCGCGCAGCCGGGCGCAGCGCACCCCCGGCACGGCCAGCCGCGAGAAGCACTCCGGCACCAGCGCCACCGCCGTGCCCGACGCCACCAGGGCCAGGGCGGCCAGGTAGTCGCGCACCGCGACGACCGGAGGCGGCACCAGGCCCCCGGCCCGCGCGACGGCGGCGACCTCGTCCCGGGCGTCGTGGGCCTCCCCGAAGGAGGGGACGGCGAAGCGCTCCCCCGCCAGCGCCGCCGCCGGGACACCGCCGCCGTCGTCGTCGCGGTCCGGCGACCAGGTGCGGTGGCGCACGGGAAGGGCCACCAGCACCTCCTCGGTGAGGACCACCGTGCTCGCCAGGGCGGCTGGCAGCTCCGGTCGCTGCCGCAGCAGACCGACGTCGATGCGGCCGGCCACCAGCGCCTCGACCTGGTCGGGGGTGGCCATCTCCTCGATGGAGACCTCCACCTGCGAGCCGTCAGCGACGTGGGCGACCGCGTCCGCGAGGACCCCGGACGCGGCGGCGGAGGCGACGTACCCCACGCGGACCCGCCCCAGCAGCCCGCGGCCCGCGGCCCGCCCCACCGACTCGGCCTGCTCCACGGCCGCGAGCACGCGCCGCGCCTCGGGCAGGAACACCTCACCGGCGGCGGTCAGGTGGGGCGTGCTGCGGCGGCCGCGCTCCAGGAGGCGGACGCCGAGGTGGTCCTCCAGGGCCTTCAGCTGGGCGCTGACGTTGGACGTCACCGTGTCCAGCCCCTGGGCGGCGCGGGCGAAGTGCCGCGCCTCGGCCACCGCGACGAAAGCCCTCAGCCAGCGCAGGTCCACCGGCGCACCTCCGCTCTCGGCCTCGCCCTCGTCGTCCTGCTCAGCGGAAGGCGGGGATGCCGGTGATGCGCTGCCCGATGACGAGGGTGTGCACCTCGTCGGTGCCCTCGTAGGTGCGCACGCTCTCGAGGTTGTTGGCGTGGCGCAGGGCGGCGTGGTCGAGCGTGATGCCGTTGCCGCCGAGCACGGTGCGGGCCTCGCGGCAGATCTCGATGGCGGTGCGGGTGTTGTCGAGCTTGCCCACGGAGATCTGGTGCGGCGCCAGGGAGCCGGCGTCCTTGAGGCGGCCCAGGTGCAGGGCCAGCAGCCAGCCCTTCTCGATGCCCACGGCCATGTCCGCGAGCTTCTTCTGGGTCAGCTGGTAGCCGGCCAGGGGCCTGCCGAACTGCTGGCGCTCCAGGGAGTACCGCAGCGCCTCGAGGTAGCTGTCGCGGGCCGCGCCGAGCACGCCCCAGGAGATGCCGTAGCGGGCCTCGTTGAGGCAGGAGAACGGGCCGGACAGGCCGCGGGCGCCCGGCAGCAGCGCGTCGGCGGGCAGGCGGACCTCGTCGAAGGCGAGGTCGCACTGGACCGAGGCGCGCATCGACAGCTTCGCCGGGATCGGGGTGGCGGTGAAGCCGGGGGTGTCGGTGGGCACGAGGAAGCCGCGCACGCCCTCGTCGGTGGCGGCCCAGATGACGGCGACGTCGGCGATGCTGGCCAGCCCGATCCAGCGCTTGGCGCCGGTGAGCACCCAGTCGGCCCGCTCGCCAGCGCCGTCGCGGCGGGCGTGCGTCTTCATGCTGCCGGGGTCGGAGCCGGCGGTGGGCTCGGTGAGGCCGAAGCAGCCGATGATGCGGCCGGCGGCCATGCCGGGCAGCCACTGGGCCTTCTGCTCGGCCGAGCCGTGCTTGGCGATGGCGCTCATGGCCAGGGAGCCCTGCACGCTGACGGCGGTGCGCAGGCCGGAGTCCCCGGCCTCCAGCTCCAGGGCGGCCAGGCCGTACTCGACGGCGCTGCGCCCGGGACAGCCCTGCTCGGACAGGTGCATCCCGAGCAGGCCCAGCTCACCGAGCCGCGGCATGATCTCGCGGGGGAAGTGGGCGTTCTCGAACCACTCGGCGACGTGCGGCCGCACCTCGGCGTCGACGAAGGCCGCGACCGTGCGGCTGACCTCGCGCTCGGCGTCGCTGAGCAGGCCCTCCAGCCCCAGCAGGTGCGGGCGCGGCTCGGCGGGCGGCTTGGCGGCCTGCGCGGCCACCTCCGGGGTCGTCGTGGCGGCGGAGGCGGTCGGACGGTCGAGCGTGCTGCTCATCAGGACTCCTCGGACGACGGTGCGGGGACGGTGGCGCGGGGAGCGGACAACCAGGTCCGCAGGGGGTCCTCGTGCTCGCCCAGCGCCGGGGGCGCCCGGCGCGGTGCGGGCGGGGAGGGGGTGATCGTGATGGGGCTGCGCACCTGCCGGCCGACCGTGCGACCGGTGCCGTCGACGACGTCGAGGAGCGGCTCCAGGCCCAGCGACTCCGCCAGGCGCAGGCCCTGGCCGATGCTCGCGACGCGGCCGGCGGGCACACCGACGGCGAGCAGGCGCTCCTCCCACTCACGGGCGGGGGCTGCGGCCAGGCGCTCCTCGAGCACGCGGCGCAGCTCGGGGCGGTGGGCGACGCGGTCGCTGTTGGTCGCGAAGCGGGGGTCGTCCGCCAGGGCGGGCAGGCCGAGCTCCCCGCCGAGGCGGCGGAACATGCCGTCGGTGCCGCAGGCGACGGCGAGCTGGCCGTCGGCGCAGGCGAGCAGCTCGTAGGGGGCGATGGAGGGGTGGTGGCTTCCGGCGCGGGTGGGTTCGACACCGGCGCCCACGACGGCCTGCACCTGGTTGACCAGCGCGGTCTGCAGGCTGGAGAGGAGGTTCACCTCGACGTGCCCCCCGCGGCCCGTCACCCCGCGGCGCACCAGGGCGGCGAGGACGCCGAGGGCGGCGTCCTTGCCGCACAGGACGTCGACGACGGCGACGCCGGCCTTCTGGGGCTCGCCGCCGGCCTCGCCGGTGATGTGCATGAGGCCGCCGAGGGCCTGCACCACGAAGTCGTAGCCCGGCAGCTCCGCACCACCCGCCTCACCGAAGCCGCTGATGGAGACGGTCACCAGGCGCGGGTTGGCCCGGCGCAGGTCGGCCAGGCCCAGGCCCATCGCCTCCATCGCGCCGGGCCGGAAGTTCTGCACGAGGACGTCCGCGCGCAGCGCCAGCTCCCGGGCGAGGGCGCGGTCGCCCTCAGTGGCCAGGTCCAGGCAGACCGACTCCTTGTTGCGGTTGACGCTCTCGAAATAGGTGGCGCCGGTCGCGCCGAAGGGCGGTCCCCAGCGGCGGGTCTCGTCTCCGGCGCCGGGCCGCTCGACCTTGATGACGCGGGCGCCGAGGTCGGCCAGGTGCATCGTGGCCAGCGGGCCCGCCAGCACCCGGGAGAAGTCAGCGACGAGGAGGTCGGCCAGCGGGAGCTGGTCGTCCACGGCTGACGGTGCCGGGAGCTCACGCTCGGCTCGCGCCACCACGGCTCCCCTCGACGTCAGCCCGCCTTCGTGACCTGCCCGCACAGGCTGCCACTGTTCTGATGCTCACCACAAGAGCTCGTTCTGTGCTCCTGCAGTGCACAGAAACCTGTGGGCGACGCGGTGCGCGTCTCAGCAGTGCGCCTGGACCGGCGCCTCCCACGTCCACGCGAGTCGCGTGGGCGTGGGAGGAAGTGGCTCTGGACCAGCTGCACCACCGCTCAGGACCATCCCCGTCGGGACGTGCTGCTGGTCACCGCCTCGCTCCGGCTGCGTCGAGCACGGCAGGACTCCCCCGGGGGAATTCGATCCCGGACTGGCCCGACTCACCCCGCAAGGCCCCACCCTTCGATGCTGAACTCCTGTCACGCTGCTCAGCGCCGAGCCGCTGTGGGGGATCGCCTCGCTGAACGCCATGTCGAGCCGCCACCGACACCTCCACGCAGAAGGCCCCCGCCAGGGCTCGGACTGGAGCTGTCTGATCCGTAGTCAGGCGCCGGAGCGCACGAGGGGCAGAGCCGCAGCCCTCGTCACTCTCGTGCGGGAGTGCTGTAGGTCGTCCGGCGTCCCTGGCCTCCGCGGCGCACCACGACGCCCTCCGCAACCCCCTGCCGCAGCGCGTACGACACCTGGTTCGGGGTCAGCGCCGCTCGATCCACCAACTCAGCGGCCGTGGCTTCGCCGGCTCGGAGGACGTCCAGGATCCGCTCGATGTTCTCCGCCCGTGCTCCTGGGTGTCGTGGCGCCACCTGCCTCCCGCGGATGGGGGGAGTGGGCACCGCCACCTCCGTCGCAGTCGCCGATGGCGTGGTGTCCGTGTGCGCAAGAGACTCGCCAGCCAGCGAAGCCCGAGCAGCCAGGCGGTAGGTGCGGCCGCCCGCCAGACCGACGCCGTCCACGAGACCGAGGTCGACCAAGCTGCGGAGGGTGGCCTGCGCCTCGCGGGAGTCCATGGGGAACGTCTCCCTGAGGGCTCGGTTCGTGAGCTCGCCACCGTGCCTCATGATCACGAGCGCATGCCTATGGACGTCGCTGAGGTCAGCAGCGGAGGACAGCCGCGCGAGCCAGGCCAGGTCGTCCGCTCCTAGGAGCGTGTGGTTCGGCACCTGCACCGCGAAGCGGATCGCCTGGTCGTGGAAGCGGGGCTTGGTCATGCCCGCCGCGGTGAGCTCGGCCAGCACCGTCGGGATCCCCGTGGCGAGCGCCTCCACCACGCGCGCGTTCCCGGAACTGATGCGCACGTTCTGGCCGATGCGGGCGAGCCTCTGGTTCCTGAGCGATGAGACCCCCTCCTTCCCGAGGCGGTCGACGGTGAGGCTGTAGAGCCCGCCCGGGTTGGCGATGACCAGTTGCCGAGGCTCGAGCTTCACCGTGATCGCTTCGGCCATGGCGTGCGGGCCCAGGTCGCGATGAATGAGCGCGTTGCTCAGGAGCTCACGGACGGCGACGGTCGGATACTCGGGTTCGTCACGGTTGTGACCGTCGGCTCCCGACCGCAAGCGCCGACGCGTGTTGCGCTGGATCCAGCGCAACGCCTCGTCGAGCATCCTGGGGATCGGCCCGTCGAAGCGCGCAGCGTCCCCGGCCCTGGTTCCTGGAGGGTCCGAGGGGTGCGGTGCCGAGGATGCCTGGATGACGATGTTCGGAAGGAACTGCTGGGGGTAGACGCCGAGCAGCAGGAGACCAGCCACCGAGGGCGTGCGCTCATCGCCGACGAGCACACCCGTCCGGAACAGCACCTCCTGGTCGCTCATCGTCGCGAGCGGCCCGGGTGTCGCTCGGCACGCCTCGACGTAGGACTCGACGAGATCCTTCGAGAGATCTTCATAGGCAGCGCCTGCGACCGGCTCATCGTCGAAGCGGGGGGTGCCTCGCCCTGCGAGCAGCGCTTGCTCCTCCACGGCGCTCAGGGGGTAGTCACCGTCGTAAGAACGCAGGTACGCCCTGCCAGAAGCCTTGACACGGCACGGCTTGTGGGCGGAGGAGACCTCGTGGACCCGCGCCACGACGAGCCGATGACCCTCGAAGTCGACGGCCTCACTGGTGAAAGTGGCTGGAGGGTCGACCTTTCGCCGAGCGGCACTCGCCAGGGCCGCCTGAGCCCTGACGTGGTCGTACACGCCCACCGAGGAGAAGCCGGAGCGCTCATCCAGGCCGAGGACCAGAAGCCCACCGCCGGGCGTGTTGCTGAAGGCCGACAGGGTCTCAGCGATGGAGTCGGGGAACCCGTCCAGGGCCCGCTTCGCCTCGACGTCCGCCAAGTCGTTGCCCTCGGCTCGCATGGCCGCGACCACAGCGTCGAGGTCAACTCCTTGCACAGTCAGAAACCTACAACGAGCAGGCTTTCCAGGTTTGAAATATGGAAACTTCGCTTGTTGCAGGTTTCCTGGTCCCAGCGAGCCTCGGGACAGACACGAGGACGAGACAGCGACGCAGAAGGCCCCCGCCGTGGTGGGCGGGGGCCTTCTGCGTCGCTGTCTCAACGAGCGCGCCCGGCAGGACTCGAACCTGCAACCTTCTGATCCGTAGTCAGATGCTCTATCCGTTGAGCTACGGGCGCTGGAGTGCGTGGAAGACATTACCCGACGGTCAGGAGTGCTCGCGAACCGGTTCCCCCACCCGGTCGCACACCGGTCGAACACCGACCGCGCTCCAGCAGCAGGAGCGCCCCACCTGCGGGCTTTGGCGGCGGCGCGGGACGTGGGTGAGGCTCGTCGGGTGCACCGCCGTTCGTCGTCCCCGTCCGCAGCCGTCGCCGCCGGGGGCCTCGCGGCAGCCCTGGTGCTGGCGGGGTGCACCTCCGGCAGCTCCGCAGACGGCGCCCCCTCGGCTCCCCCGTCGAGCGCCGCCGCCTCCCTGGACGGGTCCGGCAGCGCCACGGCCGTCGTCCCGTCGCGGGCGTCGACGCTGGTGGCCGGAGCCAGCGCCGACGCCCTCGCGGCCGGCGCCAGCGCCGCCCTGTTCACCAGCGCCCGGCGCGCGTTGCTGGTGGGCGCCGACGACACCGACGCGCAGCAGACCGCGGCGGAGGCGGCGCAGCGCCTGGGGGTGCCGGTCCTCGTGGCCGGCGACGCGGGCGCCGCGGAGGTCGCGCGCCTGGGAGCCCAGGTGGTGCCCGTCGGGCGCGCCGCCCAGGACGGTGCGGCGCAGCGCGGTCTCGTCGTCGCCGACGACTCCGCGACCCTCCTGGGCCGGGGGGAGGACGACGACGCAGCCGCGAGCGCCCGCCCGCAGGGGACGCCCACCGCCGTCGTCCTGACCACCGGGGGCCCGGAGAGCGGGCCGGCCGTGGCGACGGCGCGGGCCGCCGGGGCGGCGGCGGTGGAGCTGCCCGGGGCCGACCCGCGCGCGGACGCGGCGCTCGTGCAGCAGCTGGGCGCGGCTCCGCAGGTGCCCGTGGTGGCCCTGGGCGACGCGTTCGGCCCCGGTGAGCGGCTGGACGAGCGCCTGGCGGTGGTGCGCACCGGGGTGCAGCTGCCAGGCCCGGCCGGGCTGGGGGGCCAGCTGCCGCTGTCGGGACGGCGCCTGGTGGCGCTGTACGGCCACCCCGGCACCCCGAGCCTCGGCGTCCTCGGGGAGCAGGACGCCACCGCCACCATCGCTCGCGCCGGGCAGGTGGCCCAGCAGTACGCCGGCCTCGACGCGCTCCCGCCGGCACCCGCGCTGGAGGTCATCGCCACGGTCGCGAGCAGCTCGCCCGGGGCCGACGGCGACTACTCCACGGAGACGCCCGTGGAGGACCTGCGCCCGCTGGTCGAGCAGGCGCTGGGCTCCGGCCTGCAGGTGGTGCTGGACCTGCAGCCGGGCCGCGCCACCTTCCTGGAGCAGGCGAAGGCCTACGAGGACCTGCTCGCCCTGCCCGGTGTCGGCCTGGCGCTCGACCCGGAGTGGCGGCTGCAGCCCGGCCAGCAGCACCTGGACCAGGTGGGCAGCGTGTCGGCCTCGGAGGTCGACGCGACCTCGGCGTGGCTCGCGCAGCTGGTGAGGGACCGGGAGCTGCCGCAGAAGGTGTTCCTCCTGCACCAGTTCAGGACGTCGATGGTCACCGGCCGGGCGTCGCTGGACACCAGCCACGACGAGCTGGCGTTCGTCGTGCACGCCGACGGCGCAGGGGCCCCGAGCGAGAAGGAGGCCACCTACCGGGCGCTGCAGGCCGGTGCGCCGCAGGGCCTGGCGTGGGGGTGGAAGAACTTCTACGACGAGGACTCCCCCACCAACACCGCGCAGCAGACGGTGGCGGAGCAGCCGAGCCCGGTGTTCGTCAGCTACCAGTAGCCGTCAGACGGCCCCGGAACGACGATGGGGGCCTCGGCAGCTGCCGAGGCCCCCATCGCCCGGAGGGCGGAGGTGGCGGGATTTGAACCCGCGATGGGCTTTAACACCCAAACCCGCTTAGCAGGCGGGCGCCATAGACCGGACTAGGCGACACCTCCTTGCGCGACACGGGAACACGCGTCGCCGCGCAGCGCACCCGTGAGCGCAGTGCCACCCTACGCCGTCCCGGTCCTCCGCGTGCAGCAGTCCCCAGGAACAGGTGCTGCAATGGTCACCGCCGGCGTGGCGCAGACCCCTCACGCTGGCGTCGGGCAGGTGCACGACCTGCCGCTCAGAGCGACGGAGGACCCCACGCTGGACGGGACCACGCGGACCGGCTCGACGGCCGCCACCCCGCCTCGCCACCGCGACCGCGGTGAGGACGCCGGCGCGGGCGGCTTCGGGCGCGCCGCCGGATGGACGGTGCTGGGCACCGCCCTGCCCGGCGCCGGGCTGCTCAACGCCCACCGGCGGGTGCTCGGCTGGCTGGCCCTGCTCCCCTTCGCGATGGCGGTGGGGGCCGCCGCGGTGGTGTGGGGCAGCGGCCGCGCCGTGGACGTCGCCCAGCGCTACCTGCTCGACGCCGACGTCCTGCTGGGCGTGGCCGTGGCGGTGGTGGCCCTGGCGCTCGCCTGGGGCGCGGTGGTCGTGGGGACGCACGTCGCGCAGCGGCGCCTCCGCGGGGTGCGCGGCCACCGGGTCGCGTCGTCGCTGCTGGTGGTGGCGCTCCTCGCCGTCGTCGCCCTGCCCGCGGCCAAGACCGTCCAGTACGCGCTGGTGTCGCGCTCCCTGCTGACCTCCCTGTTCCCCAGCGGCGGCGACGGGGCCAGCGACGAGCCGACCGGCACCGCAGCCGACCCGTGGAAGGGCATCCCCCGCGTCAACGTGCTGCTGGTGGGCGCCGACGCCGGCGCGGACCGCACCGGGACCCGCCCCGACACGGTGATCGTGGCCAGCATCAACACCGAGACCGGCGACACGGTGATCTTCGGCCTGCCGCGCCAGCTCTCCGACATCCCCTTCCCGGAGGGCTCCCCCGCCGCGGAGCAGTGGCCCACCGCGTGCGAGGCCAACGGCACCGGCGGCTGCTGGCTCAACGCGGTCTACCTCTTCGGCACCCAGAACCCGCAGCTGTTCCCGGGGGCGCCGGACCCGGGCCTGCGAGCCACCGAGCAGGCCGCCGCCGGGATCGTCGGCATGGACATCGACTACACCGCGATGGTCAACCTCGCCGGCTTCCAGGACCTCATCGACGCCATGGGCGGGATCCGCCTGACGGTCGAGCGGCGCATCCCCATCGGCGGCGGTGAGCGCCTCAGCGCGAGCGGCCGCGTGGTGGGCACCTACCCCGTCACCGGGTACATCGAGCCGGGCAGGGACCAGCTGCTCGACGGGTTCCACGCCGAGTGGTACGCCCGCTCGCGCTGGCAGTCCGACAACAACGACCGCATGAACCGGCAGCGCTGCCTCATCAACGCGGCCGTCCAGCAGTACAGCGCGCTCGACCTGGCCCGCGCCTTCCCGCAGCTGGCGGCCTCGGCCGAGCGGGACGTCACGACGGACATCCCCGCCAGCCGCCTGTCGGCGTTCGTCGACCTCGGCCGCAAGGTGAAGGAGGCGCCGCTGCGCACCCTGTCCTTCACCGAGCCGCTCATCAGCACGGGCTCCCCGGACTACGACCAGGTCCACCAGCTGGTGCAGCAGGCGCTCGTGCCGCCGGCGCCCTCGCCGTCGTCGTCCCCCACGACGACGACGCCCGCGCCGTCCTCCCCCGCGCCGTCCACGGCGACGACGGGACCGTCGGCCACCGCGTCACCGACCGACGGCTCCACGCCCACCGCCACCGAGACGCCCCCCAGCGGCGAGGCGGTCGACGCGGACAGCGTCTGCCCCGCCTGACGACGGGACTGACGGGTCGGCGGGCCGCCGACCTGGAGCCCCGGAGACGTGACCGGGGAGAGCCCCACCTCAGTGATCATGGACTTCACGAACCCGACAGGGCTCGGTGCTCACACGCGTGACGCTCGACCGTTCCGGGAAACCCATGATCACGACGGTGGAGCGGCGCTTCCACCGCGCCGAACGCCGGGTGGTTACCACACGTGACCGCTCCGGCGCGTCACGTGGCGAATCCGGCGTGGCTGGGTGACCCCGGTGGTGTGATGGCCTTCCGCCGTGCGCGACCGAGTCGCACGGGCGCGAGGGGGTCTGGTGACCGTGACAGAACCGGGGAGCTACCCGCGGCGACGCGACGTCCGCGCCTCCCGCGACGTCCGAGACGTTCGGGACGTCAGGGACGTGCGCGACGTCCGCGACCAGCAGGGAGGCCGCGAGGCCGCCCGCACCGCCACGGCCACCGCCGCGCGGCCGCAGGACGCGCGACCGCCCGCCCCGCGCCGTGCGCCCGAGGGCGCGCCGCCGCGGTCCGCAGCGAACGAGGTGACCCTCATCCACGCCGGTGACGACCCCCGCGGCCGCCACGCCAGCAGCTCCGGCGAGGGCTTCACCCGCCTCGTGCTGCTGACCGTGCTCGGAGCCGCCGTGCCCGGCGCGGGCCTCGTGGCCGCGGGCAAGCGCTTCTGGGGCTGGCTCGTGCTGCTGCCGGTGCTCGCCGTGGTCGGTGCGACAGCTGCCGTGGTGCTCACCGGGCGCCTGGTGCCGATGGCGCGCAGCGTCGCGTTCGACGCGCAGGCGATGCTCGTCATCGCCGTCGGCGCGGCCGTCGGGGCGCTGCTGTGGTGCGCGGTCATCGTGGCCACCCACGTCAGCCTGCGCCGCTCCCCCGGCGTCGGCCGCCTCACCCGCGCCCAGCGCCTCGGCTCGCTGCTGCTGGTCACCGCGCTGCTGGCCGTCGTCGTGGCCCCCTCCGCCACCGCGGCCCGCTACGCCATGGCCAACCACGACCTGCTCGAAAGCGTCTTCGGCTCCGGCAGCCGCTCGGAGAACGCGCCCGACACCGGCTCGGCGAACCCGTGGGCCGACGTGCCGCGCGTCAACGTGCTCATGCTCGGCGCCGACACCGGCTCCGACCGCGTCGGCACCCGTCCCGACACGATCATGCTCGCCAGCATCGACACCAAGACCGGTGACACCGCCCTCCTCAACCTGCCCCGCCAGCTCGAGGACGTCCCCTTCCCCAAGGGCAGCGCCGCGGCGAAGGCGTGGCCCACGGCGTGCAAGGCCGACGGCGAGGGCGGCTGCATGCTGAACGCCGTCTACCTGTTCGGCACCCAGCACGCCGACATGTTCGGCGGCACCGCAGGCGGCAACGACCCGGGCGTGGAGGCCACCAAGGAGGCCGTGGCCACCGCGACCGGCCTCGAGGTCGACTACTACGCGATGGTCGACCTGGAGGGCTTCCAGCAGCTCGTGGACGCCATGGGCGGCATCAGCCTCAACGTGCCCCGCGACATCCCCATCGGCGGCGGCCACAACCTCGAGACCGGCGGCAAGTACCCCATCACCGGCTGGATCAAGAAGGGCCAGGGCCAGGAGCTCAACGGCTACCAGGCGCTGTGGTTCGCCAGGTCGCGCGAGGGCTCGGACAACAACGACCGCATGGCCCGCCAGCAGTGCGTCATCTCCGCCGCCGTGAAGCAGTACGGCCCGGCCCAGCTGGCCGCAGCCTTCCCCTCGCTGGCCAAGGCCGCCGAGAAGAACATCCAGACCGACATCCCCGCCGACGAGCTCAACGCCTTCGTCACCCTCGGGCAGACCGTCAAGGGCGGTGACCTGCGGGCGCTGTCCTTCACCAGCGCCAACATCTCCACCGGCTCGCCCGACTACGACGCGCTGCGCGAGATGGTCCGGGAGGCCCTCGCCCCGCCGGCGCCCGCCACCGCGGCGAGCGCAGCGGCCAGCGCGTCTCCGTCGGCGTCGTCGTCCGCAGCGGTCCCGGCACCGGCGGCCAGCGCAGCCGACCCGCACCAGGCCGTCGACCCGTCGACCACCTGCTGACACCGGCTGGCCGGAGGGCCCGCACCCCGCTGGGGTGCGGGCCCTCCGTCGTCACGGAGCCGTACGGGGGCGGCATGGGCGGTGGCGCTCGGGGTAGGGGGAGCCCATGACCGATCAGCTGCAGGGACGGAAGGTCGCGGTGCTCGCCGCCGACGGCGTGGAGCAGGTTGAGCTCACCGAGCCCGTGAAGGCCATCAGGGACGCCGGTGGCGAGGTGGTGCTGCTGTCGCTGGAGAGCGGCTCCATCCAGGCCTACGAGAACGACGTGGAGCCGAAGGACACCTTCGACGTCGACGCCGAGGTCTCCGGCGCCGACCCGTCCGACTTCGACGCGCTGCTCCTGCCCGGCGGCACCACCAACCCCGACCACCTGCGGATGGACGAGGCGGCCGTGAGCTTCGTCAAGCGGTTCGTGGAGTCCGGCAGGCCCGTCGGGGTGATCTGCCACGGTCCGTGGACGCTGGTCACGGCCGACGTCGTGCGGGGCCGCACGCTGACCTCGTGGCCGAGCCTGCGCACCGACCTGCAGAACGCCGGCGCGACGTGGGTGGACGAGGAGGTGGTCCGCGACGGCGGCATCGTCTCCAGCCGCAACCCCGGTGACCTGCCGGCCTTCTGCGCGGCGATCGTCGAGGAGTTCTCCCGCAGCTCCGCGACGGCGGGCGCGTGAGCTCGAACCTGGGCGGCGGGCCCGGCCGGGGGCCCGACGGCGGCCACGGGGACGAGGGCGCGGACCGGGAGCGGCCCGGCAGCGCCAGCGAGGTGCCCGATCCCGACCCCGCGACGACCCCTGGCCTGGAGCCCGGTGGTGGCGTGGCACCCGGCGACACACCGCCCTCGGAGGCCGGGACGTCGGGCCTGTCGGCTCCCGAGCCCAGGCTCCCGAGCCGCCGGACCAACCTCGTGGTGCCGATCGTCATCGCGGTGCTCGTGGCTGCGGCGGCGCTCGCGTTCTTCGCCGCGCGCCTGTGACGGAACCGACGGACGTCGTCGTCGCCTGATCGCCGGGAGGGGCAGCGCGCCGTGCGCCGCGTGTGCTGAGGTTGCGGGGTGACCACACCGTCCCTCGGGCCGCACGCGCGCCGCGGCGCGCTGCCCTTCAACGCCTCCGAGCGCCCCACGCTGGGCGTCGAGTGGGAGGTGGCCCTCGTGGACGCCGCCACCGGGGACCTCGCCCCGTTCGCCTCGGAGGTGCTCGAGGCGGTCGGCCGCCGACCCCCGCACCCCGACGGCCGCCAGAGGGTCACCCACGAGCTCCTCACCAACACCGTGGAGCTGGTCACCGGCGTCCACGACACCGTCGGCGAGGCGGTGGCCGACCTGCACGCGGTGCTCGCGCAGGTCCGCGAGGCCGCGGCGCCCCTGGGCCTGGAGCTGGCGTGCAGCGGCACCCACCCGTTCGCCCAGTGGTCCGCGCAGACCATGACCGAGGGACCGCGGTACGCCGAGCTCATCGAGCGCACCCAGTGGTGGGGCCGGCAGATGCTCATCTGGGGCGTCCACGTGCACGTGGGCATGTCCAGCGTGCACAAGGTGCTCCCCGTGCTCGACGCGATGCTGGCCTACGCCCCCCACCTGCAGGCGCTGTCGGCGAGCTCGCCGTTCTGGGGCGGGGTCGACACCGGCTACGCCAGCAACCGC
The DNA here is from genome assembly GCF_008041935.1 of Quadrisphaera setariae. Lineage (NCBI taxonomy): Bacteria > Bacillati > Actinomycetota > Actinomycetes > Kineosporiales > Kineosporiaceae > Quadrisphaera > Quadrisphaera setariae. Next base: position 91,004 of record NZ_VKAC01000010.1, on the reverse strand, counting down.
GCGCTGATGTTCCAGCAGCTGCCCACCGCCGGCCTGCCGTTCCAGTTCGCCCGCTGGGAGGAGCTGGAGGCCTACGTCGGCGACCTCCTGCACACCGGGGTCATCGACTCCTTCAAGGACGTCCGCTGGGACGTCAGGCCCTCCCCGGGCATCGGCACGCTGGAGGTCCGCGTCTGCGACGGCGTGCCCACCGAGGCCGAGCTGGCGGCGCTGACGGCGCTGACCCACTGCCTCGTGGTGGACCTGGACGCACGCCTGGAGGCGGGTGAGCTGCCAGCGGTGCTGCCGCCGTGGCACGTGCAGGAGAACAAGTGGCGCGCCGCCCGGTACGGGCTCGACGCGATCATCATCACCAGCGCCGCCGGGGAGGAGCGCCTCGTCACCGACGACCTCGACGACGTGCTCACCCGGCTGGAGCCGGTGGCGAAGCGCCTGGGCTGCAGCGAGGAGCTGGCGGCGGTCGCGCAGATCCCCGTGCGCGGCGCGAGCTACCAGCGGCAGCGCGAGGTGGCGCGCGCCGCCGGCGGTGACCTGAAGGCGGTCGTGGACTCCCTGGTCAGGGAGCTGCGGGAGGGTCGGCCGGAGCCTGCTCCGCCGACTGCGCCGGGACCGGGGGCGCCGGGCGCTTCCTGAGCCCGGCCAGGACCGCCGGGGAGGGCGCCGCAGCGCTGGCGGCCTCCAGGTTGGCGGCGCGGACCGCGTGGAAGACCTCCTCGCGGTGCACCTGCACGTCCCGGGGGGCGTCCACGCCCACCCGGACGACGTCCCCGCGGATCTCGAGGACGCGCACGGTGACGTCGCTACCGATCATGACGCTCTCACCGGCGCGTCGCGTGAGGACCAGCATCCCGCCACAGTAGCCGCGCGGTCACGGCGAGGAGGTGCGCCGCGCCGATCTGGAGGGGTTCTGCCGGGGTCTGCTGGGGTCTGGGCCGATGTGCACCGAGATGCACCGCTCCTGCAACGGTCCAGCGGCTCGCGCCTCAGGAGCGGCGCGCCCGCCGCTGCCACGAGAACACCAGGGACCGCAGGGCGTTGCCCTGGCGGACGTCGTCGTGGAGCTGGACGACGACGTCGGCGGAGTCGCTGGCGTCCCAGTCCTCGGCGGAGGCGTCGGCCGTGCGCAGCACGGTGCCGCCGAGCTCGTGCTCGACCACGCGCAGCGCCAGCGGGTCGCCCTCGGCGTCGTCGTCGACCTCGGTGATGGTGAGGCGCACGGCGACGGCGCTGCCCTCGGCGCACCCCAGCGCCCACCGGGGAGCGCGGATGCGGGCGCGCAGGCCGCCCTCGGACAGGTCGACGAGGTCGCCGGTGGTGCGCCCGGGCTCGGGGTGCTCCCACAGCACCTCCACCTGCACGGGCAGCGGTCCGGCCGCCTCGGCGCGCACGAAGTCGCGGCGCTGGTGGCGCTCGGCAGGACCGGCCGGCGCGAGCCACCACAGCGGCGCGGGCGTGCGCACGCGCTCGGCCAGCACCACGGGGAGCACCACGAGCCCGCGGGGCGTGGTCCACCGCAGCTCGAAGGCGGTGCCGTCAGCGGGCGGCTCGAGGTCTCCGGGGCGCGACGGCGGGGCGTGCACGGCGATGCGGCCGTCGCGGACGTCGTCCACGCGGGTGTCCACGGCCGGGCCGCCGAGGAGGTCCGCGCCGTCCTGCGCGCAGAGCTGGACGGAGGCCCCCAGCGCGGGCACGTGGAGGTCGGAGCCGTCGGCGGCTGACGCGCTGGCGCGCTGCGGGTTCACCGGGCGTCCTGCGCGCGCAGCCGCTTGGCCAGCACCCGCGCCCACGCGCGCGGCGAGGCGGGGCGGTCACCGAGGACGACGACGGGCTGCGGCAGCCCCAGAGCGGCCGCGGGGGCGCTCGTGGCGTCGACGTTGACCAGCGCCAGGGCGTCGACGGGCGTCACGGCGCCCAGCTGCTCCAGCCAGGCGGCGGTGTCGGGCAGCCGACGGGTGGCGTCGACCACGGCCCACACCTCGTCGGCGCCGAGGGCGGCGAGCACCTCGCCCATCGCGGCGCGGTGCGCGGCGCTGGCGCCGATCGGCGCGGGCAGCGCCACCACGAGGGGGCGGCCGTCCTCGCGGGCCCTGAGGGCCTCGGCGTTCACGGCCAGGGCGTCGGTGAGGACCACGGCCCCCGCGGCGGCGCGGCGCTGGACGACGGCGACGTCGGCGGCGTGCAGGCCCATCCCCGCGCCGAGGCGGCGGGCCAGCTCCAGCGCGGCCGCGGGCTCGCCGAGCACGCCGATCACGGGGGCGGGACCGGTGACGGGCCGGGGCCTGCTCGCCTGCTGCTCCGCGATGTGCGCGGCGATGCGCCGCAGCACCTCGGTGCGGTCCGACGGCAGGTGGTGCAGCCACTCCTGCGGCACGCCCAGGTCGGCGAGGCGCTCGGCCAGCGGGTGGGCCGTGGGGACGGCCGCGCGGTGCGCCGGGGTCACCGGCGGGACGGGAGCGGGCGTCGCTGCGACGGGGGCCGGGGCGTGCACCGGAGCAGCCGCGACGTGGTGCGGCGCAGGCGCCGGGGCTGGTGCGACGGGGAGGTCGACCGGCGGCTGGGCGAGGACGGCGGGCCGCAGGGCGTGCGCACTGGGCGGCGGGACCGCGACCACGGGCGTGTCGGGCAGCACGGTCACCTGGCGCTGGGCTGCAGGCTGCGCTGCCGGGGGGATCGTCGGCGGTGCGGCCCGAGGCGCCACCAGGCGCCCCGCCGTCGGGGGCGCTGCCGCACCGGAGACCACGGACTTGATGACCTCGGCCACCGGCGTCAGCGCGGGCGGCGGGGCGGCGGGCTGGCGGGCCGGCGCAGCGGCAGGGGCAGCCGCGAGGGGGGAGGTGGGGGTGCCGCCGCTGACGACGCTGTTGAAGATGCTGTCGAACCCGGACAGCGAGGCGGGCACCCCGTCAGCGGCCTCGGCGGCCGCGAGGAGCTGCTCGATCCCCTCGGCGGTGTTCGGCACGGCGGGCAGCGCCGTGGTCGCCGGGCGCAGCGCGGCGCCGCCCCCGCCGGCCACGAGGGCGGCGGGAGCGGCGAAGGCGGGCTGGGGCGCGCTCGTCACGGCCGGGGTGTCGACCTCGACGGTGACCTCGAACTGCTCGCGGGCGAAGAAGCCGACGAACCCGCCGACCCGCACCCGCTCGGCCTTGATGATGCGGACGCCTGAGCCGTGCTCAGCGCGCACCCGCTGGAGGAGCGGCTCTAGTGCCGGCCCCTCAAGCAGCAACCGCGTTGGCGCCATGGACGACTCCCACTGTCTCGATCACCAGCTCAGGCCCGGAGACCTCGGAGTAGGACAGCACCGCGACGGCAGGAGCGGACATCGCGACCAGGCGGCGCAGCGGGGCTCGGAGCGCCGGCGCGCACACCAGGACGGGTGTGTACCCGGCGTCCTCGGCCATCTGGACCTTACGGGCTGCCTCGTCCACGACGGCCTCGACACGCCCGGGGTCGAGCGAGAGCTGCGGGCCGGCGTCGGTGATGCGCAGCGACTCCACCATCTGGTGCTCCAGCAGCGGGTCGAGGGTGAGCACCCGGAGCCTGCCGTCGCGGACGTGCGGGGCGGCGACGGCCGGGCCGAGCGCGGCGCGGGCCGCCTCGACGAGGGAGGCCTGGTCGGAGCCGACCTTGGCGCGCAGCGAGAGGCCCTCGTAGATGCGGGCGAGGTCGCGGACCGGCACGCCCTCCTCGAGCATCGCCTGCAGCACGCGCTGGATCTCGCCGAGCGAGAGCAACGCGGGCACCAGCTCCTCCACCACCGCGGCGTCGGTGGACTTGAGGGAGTCGGTGAGGGACTTGACGTCCTCGCGGGAGAGCAGGCGGCCGGCGTTGGTGCGCACGATCTCCGCCAGGTGGGTCACGAGCACCGAGGCCCTGTCGACCACGGTCGCGCCGGTCATCTCCGCCTGGTGGCGCAGCTCCGCGGGCACCCACTTGCCGGCCAGGCCGAACACCGGCTCGGTGGTGGAGGTGCCGGGCAGGCCGTCGAGGTGGTCGCCCAGGGCGAGCACCTTGCCGGCGGGCGCCAGGCCGGTGCCCACCTCGACACCGGAGATGCGGACCGCGTAGGTGGACAGCGGCAGGTCGAGGGAGTCCCGGGTGCGCACCGGGGGGATGACGATGCCCAGCTCCAGCGCGATCTTCCGGCGCAGGGAGCGCACCCGGTCGAGCAGGTCGCCGCCGGAGGCGGTGTCGACCAGGTCCACGAGGTCGGGGGCGAGCACGATCTCCAGCGGGTCGACGCGCATCTGCTGCATCAGCTGCTCGGGCGTCTCCGGGGTGGCCGCGGCCGGGGAGGCGGCGTCGAGGTCGATGACCTTCTCGTCGGTCTGCTCGGCGGGGACGCGCTGGGCCAGCAGGAGCATGCCGGCGCCGAGGACGAGGAAGGGGAGCTTGGGCAGGCCCGGGATGAGGGCGATGGCGATGGCGCCGGCACCGCTGATCCGCAGGGCGGTGCGGTTGCGCAGCAGCTGGGCCGCGGCGTCGGTGCCGAGGTCGCTCTGGGAGGTGGCCCGGGTCACGATGAGGCCGGTGGCGACGGACATGAGCAGCGCCGGGATCTGGGTGACCAGGCCGTCGCCGACCGTCAGCAGGCTGTAGGTGTGCAGCGCGTCCGCGGGCGACATGCCCTTCTGGACCATGCCGATGACGAAGCCGCCGATGAGGTTGATGAGGATGATGATGATGCCGGCGATGGCGTCGCCCTTGACGAACTTGGCACCACCGTCCATCGCACCGTAGAAGTCGGCCTCGGCGGTGACCTCGGCGCGGCGCGTGCGGGCGGTCTCCTCGTCGATGAGGCCGGCGTTGAGGTCGGCGTCGATGGCCATCTGCTTGCCGGGCATCGCCTCGAGGGTGAACCGGGCGCCGACCTCGGCGACGCGGCCCGCACCGTTGGTGATGACGAGGAACTGGATGACCACGAGGATCGTGAAGATCACCAGGCCGATGACCAGCGACCCGCCGACGACGAAGTCGCCGAAGGCGTGGATGACCTTGCCGGCGTCCCCGTCGCGCAGGATCAGGCGGGTGGAGGCGACGTTCAGGCCGAGCCTGAACAGCGTGGCCACCAGCAGCAGCGACGGGAAGATGGAGAAGTCCAGCGGTCGCTTGACGTACATCGCCGTCAGCAGGATCAGCAGCCCCAGCACGATGTTCAGGGCGATGAGGAAGTCGAGCAGCTGCGACGGCAGCGGCACCACCAGCAGCAGGATGATGCCCACGACACCCAGTGGCAGCGCCAGGGTGCTCAGGCGGCGGAAGTTCACGGTCACTCGCTCCCTCGTCCTCGCGCCGCACCCCTGAGGGGTGTGCACGATCGGTGGCTGTCCGTGGCCCTGCGTCGCCGTCCTGGCTCAGAGTGCATCGGCAGGTGCCGCCGTTCACTTGAACGGAGCAACGGCGCGCACCGACGGAGGGGTTCCGCTCACTCCCCCGGCCTGATGGTGCGCCATCCGAGGCGCCGTGCGCGGACGCCACGCCTCCCCGCCCATCACGGTGACGATCACGCGCCTGAGCGCCACCTCCGCGCCCCGCGGTGGGGCGCCTGAGGCCCGGTGGGGATCCTCAGGTCCGCTTCCGGGCCCGGACCCGGGACTCAGCCTGCCCAGCGGGCCTCAGGTTCCCCACCCCCGCCCCGACGATCAAGCATCTGAGCGTCACACCGGCGGGCTCGACGAGCTGGTCGTGGAGCACAGCTGCATGGGCGTCGTGCGGTCAGGCCGGGACGGGCAGGGCACCCGCCAGGGGGGTGACGTGCACGCCCTTGGCCGCGCCGCGCTGGCGCAGGGCCATGACGAAGGCCAGCACCTGGGCGACGGCCACGTAGAGGTGCGGCGGCACCTCCTGGTCGACCTCACAGGCCGAGTGCAGCGCACGGGCCAGCGGGATGTCGGCGACCATCGGCACGCCGTGCTCGGCGGCCTTCTCACGGATCTTCGCGGCCACGTGGCCGGCACCCTTGGCGACGACGCGGGGAGCACCGCGCTCGGCGTCGTAGCGCAGCGCCACGGCGACGTGGGTCGGGTTGACCATGACGACGTCGGCGGTGGCGACGTTGGCCATCATGCGGTTGCGGCTCATCTGCCGCTGCTTGGCCCGGACGGCGCCCTTGATGAGCGGGTTGCCCTCGGAGGACTTCATCTCGTCCTTGACCTCCTGGCGCGTCATCCGCAGCTCCTTGAGGTTCTTCCGCTTGGCCACCGCGTAGTCGACCACCGCGAGCGCGAGGCCGGCGATGACCGCGGTGCGGATGAGCGAGACGGCGCTGCCCTGCACGGCGGTGACGATGTTGGCCAGCGGCAGCATCTCCGAGGTCAGCAGCACCGGGAGCACGGCCTTGATGGTCATCCACAGGACGGTGCCGATGATGGCCGTCTTGAGCAGCGACTTGGCCATCTGCCACAGCTGCTGCGGGCTGACCATCTGCTTGAGGCCCTTGATGACGTCGAGCCGCTTCCAGTTGGGCTTGGCCGCCTGGGTGGCGAGGTGCATGCCCCCCTGGGCCGCGCCGGAGACGAGGGCGACCACCACGGTGACCGCCGCGAGCGGCCCCAGCATGAAGGCGATGGCCGATCCCGCCATGGCCAGCGACCGCATGACGAGCGCTGGGTCTGGGGTGGCGGCGACGTCGTCGAGCAGGCCGAACAGCGGCTGCAGCCTCTCGCGCCCGGCGTCCAGCGCCATCGGCACGGTCATCACCGCGGCCGCGAGACCCAGCCAGGCGCCGAGGTCGGGGGTCTTGGCCGACTGGCCCTTCTTGCGGGCTTCCTTGAGCTTCTTGGCTGTGGGTTGTTCGGTGCGCTCCTGCCCGTCACCCCCGCTCACGGCGCGGCCGCCGCAGCGGCGGCCGAGGAGCTGAGCACCTGGACCTGCGTGTCGACAGCGGTCTCCGTCAGGGTGCTGGAGACCGCCGGCAGCATGGCGACGGCGAAAGCGGCGACGGCGAGCGTCACGAAGATCTTCAGCGGGAAGCCGAGGGAGAACGCCTGCAGCGACGGGGCGGCGCGGGTGAGCAGGCCCAGCCCGACGTCGGCGAGGAAGAGGACGGCGATGAGGGGGCCGGCGATCTGCAGCGACGAGATGAGCAGCTGGGCCGTTCCGTCGGTGACCACCCGGGAGACCACCTCGAAGGAGAGCTGGTCGGACAGGCCGAGCACCTTGAAGCTGCTGGTCATGCCGTGGAGCAGGACGAGGTGGCCGTTGCTGGCGAACAGCAGCGTCATCACCACCAGCTGGTAGTAGCGGCCGAAGACGGCCGCACCGGACTGCATCTGAGGGTCGAAGGCCTGGGTGAGCTGGAAGCCGCCGAAGAGGTCGATGAGCGCGCCGGCCGCCTGCACCGCCGCGAAGACGAGGTAGCAGCAGAAGCCCAGCGAGGCTCCCACGAGCACCTGCCAGAGCGCGGACGAGGCCAGCGCTCCGGTGTCGAGCGAGAGGGTGGAGAAGTCCATGGTGCCGCCGACCGCCAGCGTGAGGGCCAGGGCGAGCAGCGCCTTGACGCGCGCCGGGATGGCGCGGTGGGCGAACGGGGGGGCGATCACGAGCCACGCGGTGATGCGGAGCATCACCAGCAGGTAGCCCGTGAGCACCTGCATCGAGAACTCAGGCAGCGTCATGGCGTCCGGCCTCAGCCCAGCGCGAGGAGGTCGGGGATCCTGTCGAACAGGCCGGTGGTGAAGCCGGTGATCTCCGCCAGCATCCAGTGCCCGGTGATGAGGAGCACCACGCCCACACCGATGGCCTTGGGCACGAAGCTGAGCGTCGGCTCCTGGATCTGGGTGACCGACTGGAAGAGCGAGATGGCGAAGCCGATCACCAGGGCCGTCACGAGGAACGGAGCGGAGAGCTTGGCGGCGATGAGCATCGTCTGCACGGCGATGTCGATGACTGCGGAGTCCATGGCTACGTGTAGCTCCCCACCAGGGCCGTGACGATGAGGCCCCATCCGTTGACCATGACGAAGAGCAGCAGCTTGAAGGGCAGCGACACGGTCACCGGCGGGAGCATCATCATGCCCATCGCCATCAGCGCGCCGGAGACCACGATGTCGATGACCAGGAACGGCACGAGGATGACGAAGCCGATGATGAACGCCGCGCGCAGCTCGGAGAGCACGAAGGCCGGGATCAGCGTCAGCAGCGGGACGTCGGCCGGGTTGGCCGGGTTGGGCCGGTCGGCGGCGCGGGTGATGAGCGCGAGGTCCTCACCGCGGGTCTGCTTGAGCATGAAGGTCCGCAGGGGCTCCACGCCGAGGTGGTAGGCCGTCTGCTGGTCCATGGTGCCGGCCAGGAACGGCTGGATGGCGACGTGGTTGATGTCGTTGAGCACCGGCGCCATGACGAACAGCGACAGGAAGAGCGCCAGTCCGGCGAGCACCTGGTTGGGCGGGACCGTCATGAGGCCCAGGGCGTTGCGGGTGATGCTCAGCACCACGATGATCTTGGTGAAGGCCGTGCACATGAGCAGCAGCGCCGGGGCCGCCGAGAGCAGCGTGATCGCGATGATCATCGTGAACGTCGAGCTGGGCTTGCCGTCGACGCCGTTGATGTTCACCGAGACCCCGGGGGTGCTGGGCTCGGTCGGAGCGGTGGGCGCCTGGGGGGCGGTGGCACCGGCGACCAGCTCCAGCGGGGGCAGCTGCACGACGCGGTCAGCGCTGGCGGCTGACGTCGTCGTCGACGACGTGGCTGCCGAAGCGGTCGGGGCGGTGGCCGTGGCCGCGAGGCCCAGGACGCTGAGCACCAGGGCCAGCAGGACGACGGCGGAGCGGGTGCGGGCAGGGCGGGTCGCCCGCTGCGCGGTGGCGAGGAGCCGGCGGAGCGGGGAGGTGCTGGCGGTCATCTCCTCGTCGTCCTCTCACGGATCACGTCGAGCGCCTGGGTCCAGGTCGCGGGAGACAGGGCGGTACCGGCCAGCGGGGAGGAGCTGCGCTGGCTGGTCGGGCTGGTCGGGCTGGTGGAGCCGGTGGTGCTGGACAGGACCTTGCGGCGTCCCCACCCCCGCGGCTCCCCCGCGAGGGCGGCGGCGACCGCGTCCCCGTCACCGTCCTCGCCCACCTCGCGGGGGGCGGGGACGGTGACCGCGGGGCGGACGGGCTCCGGCTCGAGCACCGCGGACAGCGGCGTGCGGGCCAGGAGCTGGACGGACTGCTCGGTCACCCCGAGCACGAGGGCCTCGTCGCCGACGCGCAGCACGGTCACACCGCTCGAGCGGCCGAGCGACTGGCGCCCCACCACGGCGAAGCGGCCGGCGTCCAGACCGGCACCCGCGCCGCGGCGGCGCATCGTCCGGTACAGGAGCCACATGATGCCGAGCACTGCAGCCAGGGAGGCGGCGACGCGCAGCGCGGTGACGGCGAGGTCCACGGTCAGCCCTCGGCGCCGGGCTGGATGATCTCGGTGATGCGCAGGCCGTAGTCCTCGTCGACGACGACGACCTCGCCGCGGGCCAGCAGCCGGCCGTTGACCATGAGGTCGGCCGGAGCGCCGGCGGCGCGGTCCAGCTCGATGACCGAGCCGGGGGTCAGGGCGAGCAGCTCCTTGACCGACATGCGGGTGCGGCCGAGCTCGACCGTGAGGACCATCTCGACGTCGCGCAGCAGGTGCATCCCGCTGCCGCTGCGCTGGGCCGGGAGGGTCGCCGCGAGCGGGCTCGCGGTGGCGGTGGGGGCGCTGGGGGTGGTCGCGGCGAGCGACAGGCCCAGCCACGCGACGACGTCGCCGCCCTCGCCGCCCACCAGGGGCGCCCACACCGCAGCGGCCTCGGCGCCCCGGGCGATCGCCGCGGCGACCTCCAGGGTCTCAGCGGCGGCGGGGACCGCCGGGCCGAGGGAGGCGACGGCCGCCTGCAGCGCCGGGGAGAGCGCGTCGGCCAGGGGCAGCGGGCCGCCCTCGGCGGAGGCGAGGGCCTCCTGCAGGCCGCCGTCCACGATCACGGTGACGACGCCGGAGGCACCACCCGTGAAGGAGACCACGACGGCGCTGCCGGTGGTGGACGACGCGTCGGGGGCGAGCGACCCGTCGGTGGGACCGAGCACCAGCGGCGTCGGGGAGGGCAGCAGCGCGGCAGCGGCGGCAGCGGCCGTGCTGAGCTGCTCGGCGGTGGCGGAGGTGAAGGTCGTCGTGCTCATCGGTCGTTCTCCTCGTCCGGGCTCACCACGAGGCAGGCCAGTCGGTTGCCGCTCGCGCCGGCCACGGCGCGGGCGAGGACGACGTCGTGGGTGACGACGTCCAGGGGGCGGGTGGTCGGGTGGGGGATGCGCACGACGTCGCCGACCTCGAGGGCGAGCACGTCGCTGGGGCGCATGACGACGGGGATCATGCGAGCGGAGACGTCGACGGGCAGCTCGGGCACCGTGACGCCCAGCGTGTCCGCCGCCTCGGCGCGCACGCGCAGCTCGTCCTCGGAGCCGGCGGCCTCGCCGCTGGCCTGGTGCAGGCGGGCCATGAGCGGGCCCATCGGCAGCATCATCGTCGCCTCGACGGGCTCGCCCTCCTCGACGAGGGCGATGCCGAAGGTCGCCACCAGCACGACGTCGGCCGCGGCGGCCAGCTGCAGGAACTGCGCGCTGGACTCCAGGGTGCCGAGCACCGGCTTCATGGGCGCCACGGTGGCGAAGGCGTAGGCCAGCTCCGCGAGGACGCGGGTGACGAGGTCGCCGAAGAGCCGGCGCTCGATCTCGGTGGGCTCGCGCTCCTCGCTCGTCACCACGGTGCCGTGGCCGCCCAGGAGGAAGTCGAGGCTGGAGAACGCGGTCTCGGCGCTCAGCTGCAGGAGGCCCGCGGGGCCGCCGGCGTCGGGCCGGAACGTGAAGAAGGCGCCGTAGCCGGGCAGCGAGCGGACGTACTCGTCGTAGCTGCGGGCGGAGACGCTGGTGAGCGTCACCTGGCTGGTCTGGCGCAGCCGGGTGAGCATGAGGGTGGACCACTGGCGCGCGAAGGTCTCGAACGCCATCTCCAGCGCTCGGGTGTGCTCGCGGGCGAGAGTCGTGGGTCGTCGGAAGTCGTAGGGCGTGACGACGCCACGCCGGCGCTTCCGGCCGGTCGGTGCGGGTGTCTCGACGGTCACAGCCCAGTCATCGGCAGAACGGGTGGAGAGGTTGAGCCGATCGGGTGACCTCGTGCCCGCCGGGCTCGACCCTGGGGGTCCAGCCCGGCGGGCGCCGGAGGTCGTCCTCGGTAGAACTGCAGGTCAGAGACCTGCGGGTGAGGTCACTGCATGACGTACTGGGTGAAGTAGACGTCCATGACCTCGTCCTCGTACTTCTTCTCGATCTTCTCGGTGAGCTCCTTCTTGACCGCGTCGCGCTTGGTGGGGTCCGCGAGGTCGGTCATCGACATGCCGCTGTAGAGCTCGATGGCGGTGTCGAGCGCCTTGCTGCCGTCGACGTTCTCCGTCACCGCGGCGGTCTGCTGCAGGGCCAGGCCCAGCTTGAGGTAGTGGCCCTCGGCGAGGTTGATGCTGATCGGGTCGATGGAGACCACCGCACCGGCCACGGGCTTCGGCTCCTCCTTGGGGGCCGCGTCGGCCTTGCTGCTCTTCATCACGAAGAAGTAGTAGCCGGCGCCGCCGAGCACGAGCACGGCCACGACGATCATGATGAGCAGCTTCTTCTTGCCCTTCTTGCCGCCCGCCTCGTCGGTGGCGTCGCCCTTGGCGGGCGTTGCGGTCCTGGCCTCAGCCATGGGTGTCTCCCTCGGTCGTGGTGGCGGTGGTGGCGGTGGTGGAGGTGCTGGCGGTGCTGGCCTTCCCGGAGGTGGCCGCGATCGTCCCCGCGAAGAACGGGACGAGGTCGCGGACCTGGGGGGCCTGGTCGGACTCGGCGACGATGTCGACGCGGCGGTTGCCGTCGATCGCCTCGGGGCTGTCGGTGGGGAAGAGCGGGCGGGTGTCGCCGTAGCCGGTGGCCCGCAGGCGGTCTCCGGCCACGCCGTCGGCGTCGGTGAGGTGGAGCACCACGGAGGTGGCCCGCGCCGAGGAGAGCAGCCAGTTGTTGGCGTACGGACCGCCCTTGAGCTGGAGGTGGTTGGCGTGGCCCTCCACCGAGATGCCCCCCTGCTCGTGGGCGAGCACCGGGCCGATGGCGTCCAGCACCTGCAGGCCGCGCGGCTGGATGTCGGCGCTGGCGTTGGCGAAGAAGATGTCGTTGGCGACCACCCGGATCTCCAGGCCCCGCTCGGTGATGGTGGTCTTCACCGCGTCCTGCAGGCCCTTGGCCGCGAGGGCGTCGATGACCTGGTCCTGCAGGCCCTTCAGCCGAGCGGCCTCCACACGGGCCGCCAGCTCGTCACCGGCGCCGGTACCCGCGGCGGGTCCCGCGACGGAGGTGCTGGACTGGTTGCTGGTCGAGGACGCCGGCGGGGCGTCCATGATGACCATCGGCGAGGTCGGCTTGTTGTCGATGGCGGAGTCGGTCGACCCGTCGTTGATGCCGCTGCCGCCGGTCTGCGGCAGGGCCTCGTTGCCGAAGCCCTGCGCCAGCGAGGTGCGCAGCTCCTCGAACTTCTTGACGTCGATGGAGCTCATGGCGAAGAGCACGAGGAACAGCGCCATGAGCACCGTCATCATGTCGGCGTAGGAGACGGCCCACCGCTCGTGGTTCTCGTGCTCCTCCTCGTGGCCGCCGCCGCGCTTGGCCTTGCCCTTGCCGTGGCTCATCAGGCCGCCGCCTTGGCCTTGCCCGTCTCGGGCACCAGGCTGCGGAGGCGCTGGCCGACCAGGCGCGGGTTGGCACCGGCCTGCACGGCCATGAGGCCCTCGACCACCAGCTCCATCTGCGCGGCCTCGGTCTCCGAGAGGCGCTTGAGGCGGGCGGACAGCGGCAGCAGGATGATGTTGGCGGTCAGCAGGCCCCAGAAGGTCGCGACGAGGGCCGCGGCGATCATGTGGCCGAGCTTCGCGGGCTCGGAGAGGTTCTCGAGCACGTGCACCAGCGACACGACCGTGCCGATGATGCCGACGGTCGGCGCGTAGCCGCCGGCGGTGGCGAAGAAGTTGGCGCCGACCTTGTCGGTGGCCTTCTTGGTGTCGATCTTGGAGTGGAGCATCTCGCGCAGGTCCTCGGGGTCCGCGCCGTCGATGGCGGCCTGCAGCCCGTCCTTGAGGAACTTGTCGTCGACGTCCTTGGCGGCGTCCTCCAGGGCCAGCAGGCCCTCGCGGCGCGCCTTCTCTGCCAGCGACACGATGGTGTCGATGGTCGACTCCATGTTGACGGCCTTGCCGGTCAGCGCCTTGATGAGGGCGTTGATGATGATCGGGAGGTCCGCCATGCGGATGCCGGTGAAGCCGGCGCCGATGGTGCCGAGGATCACGAGGATCATCGGCGGGATGAGGACCACCGACATCGGGCTGGAGCCCTCGAGGATGATCGCCAGGAGGATGGCGCCGAACGCGATGCCGAGGCCGATGAGGCTTGCCGGATCCATCAGTGCTCCTCCTCCGTGGTCAGGGTGGTCGGGTTGTGGGCGCTCTGGCGGCTGGCGAGCCGCTCGGTGAGCGAGGCGACGGGCGTGAGGTGCGGGTGGGCCTCGCCGGCACGGGGCGCGGGGACGGCGGCGTCGTCGTCCTGCTCCGCGGACAGCTCCGCCTCGGCGGCGGCGCGGCCGAGGTCGCGAGCCGTGGCCACGACGCTGGCGCGGTAGTCGCGCACGAGGGCCACGACGTCGACGACGCTCTCCTGCACCAGGAACTTGGTGCCGTCGATGAGCGTGAGCACGGTGTCCGGGGTGGACTCCACACGCTCCAGCAGGTCGGGGTTCACCGCGAACGGCGGGCCGTTCAGGCGCGTCACGACGATCACAGGATCCGTCCCTAGAGTCTGCGGGGCCTTCCGTGACCCCTGTCAGTCCGTCCATCGGCGGCGCCGGGACGTGTGTGAGTGCTTGTGGCCGGTGGGCTGCGGGCCCTCCCCGACCGGGTGAACGCCACCCGGGTGAGACCCGGGAGACACCGCGGGAGGACGTCGTGACGACGCCCTCCCGCGGTGCTCACTGCCCTGTCAGTGCTGTCAGGGTCAGCGCTTCATGTTGCCGAGCTCCTGCAGCATCTCGTCGGAGGCGGTGATGACGCGGGAGTTCGCCTGGAAGCCGCGCTGGGCGACGATCAGGTTGGTGAACTCCTGGGAGAGGTCGACGTTGGACATCTCCAGCGTGCCGCCGGCGATGGAGCCGCGGCCGGCGACGTTGGCCGGCCCGACCTGGGCGAAGCCCGAGTTGGTGGTGCTCGAGTACAGGGAGTTGCCCGACTTCGTCAGACCCGACGGGTTGGAGAAGTTGGCCAGCGCCACCTTGCCGAGGACCTGCTTGAAGCCGTTGTCGAAGGTGCCCGTGATGGTGCCGTCAGCACCCAGCGCGAACGCCGCGATGGAGCCCGCCGGGGCACCGTCCTGCGCCGAGACCGTTCCGGTGCTCTGGCTGCTGGTGGTCACACCGGCGTTGTTCTTCACGGCGTTGGTGCCGGCGTAGCCGGTCACGTTCTTCCAGTCGAACGCCAGCGCACCCGAGAGCCCCAGCGCCTGGCCGGCCGCAACGGTCGTGGTGCCGACGGTGGCGCCGGCGGTGGTGAGGTCCGGGGTGCCGTCGGCCTTGAAGGTGACCTTCGCCCCGGTGTCGGTCAGCGCTCCGGCGGCCGGCGTCGAGCTGGCGTTGTACGAGTACGCCTTCCACTCGTCGTTGGTGGAGCCGCCACCTGCGTTGTGCACGAAGACGAGGCTGACCGGCACGGCCTTGCCGAGGTTGTCGTACCCCGTCATCGTGACGGGGCCGAAGGTGCTGCCGGGGTCGGAGGTGTTGAGGGCCGACAGCGTGGTCGTCCCGCTGGTGATGGTCGTACCTGCCGCCTTGACCGGGGCGTCGTCGGCGAAGTTGCCCGCCATGGAGAAGGTCTTGGTGCCCTGCGGCTGGCGCAGCTGACCGGCGGGGATGGTGAGGTTGGTCGTCTGGCCGGTGGTGGGCACCGAGCCGTCGGGGTTGGCGGCCCAGCCCTGGAGGATGGCGCCGTCGGCGGTGACCATCTGGCCGAGGGCGTCGAACGAGAACGACCCGGCGCGGGTGTACATCTGCTCGTTGCCCTTGTTGACCACGAAGAAGCCGTCGCCCTGGATCATCATGTCGGTGCTCTTGCCCGTGAGCTGGGCGGCGCCCTGCGTGAAGTTCGTGGTGATGCCCGCCACGCGCACGCCGAGGCCGATCTGCGCGGGGTTGGTGCCACCGTCACCCGCGGTGGCGCGGCCGGCGGCAGCGACGACCTGGCTCAGGGTGTCCTGGAACTGCGTGGTGGACGACTTGAACGCCGTGGTGTTGACGTTGGCGATGTTGTTGCCGGTGACGTCCATCAGCGTCTGCTGGCTGCGGAGGCCCGAGATGCCGGCGTAGAGCGAGCGGAGCATGCGTCTCTCCTGTTCACGGGGAAGCCAGCCGCGAAGGGGGTCGCGGGCTGGGTGGCGCGGTGCATGCCGTCCGTGGCAGGTGGTGCGCGTCCGTGCCGGACCTCGGGAGCACCGTGGGCGCCGTCCTGGCGCTGGTGCCTCGAGGGCCGTCGTGGGGGTGTCCGTCAGGACGTGGGGGCGGCCTCGTCCTTGGACGTCGAGTCGCTGGACGAGCCGGAGGTCGACCCGGTGGTGGCCGTGGTCGTCGTCGTGGTGGCCGCGGTGGCGGGCTTCACGGTGGTGATCTGGTCGATCGCCACGGTCTGCTTGCCCACCACGAGCTTGGGCGTGGCGTCGCTGAAGTCGGCGCTGTCCACGAGACCGCTCTGCTTCGTGCCGTCGGCGTCGGTCCAGGAGACCTCCTTGCCGACGAACGACGACGCCGACAGGCGCATCTGCAGGCCGAACGCCTCGCGCTGCGTCGTGGCGAGCTCGGTGAGCTGCTCGACGGTGCTCAGCTGCGCGGTCTGCGCCATGACCTGGTTGGAGTCCATCGGGGAGGACGGGTCCTGGTAGCGCATCTGCGTCACCAGGAGCTGGAGGAACTGGTCCTTGCCGAGGGACGTCTTGTCCTTGGCCACAGCAGCGCTGCCGTTCATGCTGTTGACGGCGACGCTGTTGGGGGTGCTGCTCGCCTTGGCGGCGGTGAGGTTGACGAGCGCGTTCTGCTTGGCGAGTGCGGTGATGTCGGTCATCGCACCTCCTGGAGGGTCGAGGCCCTGGCGGCCGGCCAGTCGGTCGAGGGCCGTACGAGGCCCTCAGACGAGGACATCGACAGCTCGGGCCCCGAACTGAAGCCCCAGCCTCGGCGACCGCACGTCCGCCACGTCCTCTGCGCCCTGTCGGCCCAGGTCAGCGCCCCGGTTCGCGCTCCAGGACGTGCGCTGGCCGCCCTCGGAAGCGCCGAAGCCGCGCGCCTGTCCCCCGGCCGACGACGCGGCGTCGCCGAGGTCCAGGGAAGCGTTGGAGCCGGTGGCCGCGAGGTCGCGGCGCAGGTCGTCCACGGCCAGCTTGAGGGCCTCACGGGCCGCCTCGGTGCCGCCGTGCAGGGTGATCTGCACGCCGCTGGCGCTGATGTCCGCGACGACGCGCACGCTGCCGATGGCGTCCGGCGTGACCTGGACGGTGAGGCGGTGCACGCCCTCCCCCAGGCCCGGGAGCGCCACGAGCTTGGGCGTGAGCTGCGGCACGAGCTGCGCGGCGTGCGCAGCGGCGGTGGAGTGCGTCGGAGCCGCCGGGGCCGTCGACGTGGCGGCGGGGGTGCTCGGCAGGACGACGGCGGCGGGCACGGCCGGTCCAGCCGCT
The DNA here is from genome assembly GCF_008041935.1 of Quadrisphaera setariae. NCBI lineage: Bacteria > Bacillati > Actinomycetota > Actinomycetes > Kineosporiales > Kineosporiaceae > Quadrisphaera > Quadrisphaera setariae. The sequence goes on along the minus strand of NZ_VKAC01000010.1, from coordinate 74,278 downwards.
CCAGCGGCCCCGTCGACCTTGCTGGGCGTCTGCGAGGTCGCAGGGGCGCTCGTGGCGCCCGACAGCACGGCGCGGTCGCTCGCGAGCGAGGTGGCCAGGGCCGCCGACGCCGCTGCCGCGGCCGCAGGGGGCTGCGTGGCGGCCGAGGGGGCCTGACGGCCCTCCGCGCCCGGACGTCCGTCACCGGTGCTCGACCCCGAGGCCTGGTCTCCCGACGCAGCGGCGGTCGCCGTAGCCGTGCCGGCCAGCGCGGCAGCCAGGCGGTCACCGGAGGCCGTGCCCTCCCCGGCGCCCGCCGGAGCAGCGGACGAGGACGAGTCCTTCGCGCCGGCCACCGAGGCGTCGGCACCGGCGGCGGCCGAAACCCACGGCGGGGTGGCGGAGCCGGTAGCGGTCGGCGCCGCGGGGTTCTGGGCGGAAGCGACGGCGACCTGCGCGGTCGGCGCGCCCGCGGCAGCGGTCGTGGTGCCTGCGACGGCCGGCGAGGTGGCCGCCCCCTTCGCGGCCGCGTCGGCGGCAGGGGCCAGCGCTGCGGCGATGGCGGCGCTGAAGATCGAGGTCGCGACCGGAGTCGTCACCCCGGCGGTCCCGGTGGCAGCCGGTGCGGGGTCGGTCGCCTCGTGGCCGTCCACAGCCCCGAGCTTCCGCGAGGACGCGTCGGAGGGTGCGCCGTCGTTGTCGTCGTCGGTGGCCGCGTCGCGGTGCGCCGGGCGGTCGTCGCGGCGGGAGCCGTCAGCGGCGTCGCGCTGCGCGCGGTCAGCCCGCTCGGCGGCCTTGTCCGCGGCGCGGTCGGCCGCCCGGTCGGCGGCGCTCTGAGCGCGGTCAGCGGCCTTCTCGGCGGCGCGGTCGGCCGCCCGGTCCGCGGAGCCGCTGTCGCGGACGTCCCGGCGCGGGGCGTCGTCGTCGCGGACGGCCGAGCGGTCGTTGGTCCGCTCGGCGGCGCGGTCGGCCGCCCGGTCGGCGGCACGGCTGGCGGACTGCGAGGAGGCGCGCTCCGCCGCGGCGCGCTCGGAGGTGGCGGTCTGGCTGCTGTGCTCGGCGAGCAGCGCGGCGAAGCCGTCAGCGCTGCCCGAGGCGGCGCCCGAGGGGCGAGCGGTCTGCGTGGACGGGACCACCGCGGTGGTGCGGGTGGAGGCGACGAACGTCATCAGTTGCTCCCGTTCAGCAGGCCGGTGACCTTGCGGACGTAGTTCTGGGTCTCGGTGAAGGGCGGGATGCCGCCGTGCTTGGCCACGTTGCCCGGGCCGGCGTTGTAGGCGGCCAGGGCCAGCGGCACGGAGCCGTCGTAGCGGTCGAGGTGGCTGCTCAGCAGGCGGGCGGCGCCGTCGACGGCCTGGGCGGGGTCGAAGGCGTTGACCCCGAGGTCCGCGGCGGTGCCGGGCATCAGCTGCATGAGGCCGCGGGCGCCGGCGGGGCTGACGGCGCGGGCGTTGCCGCCGGACTCCACCTGGGCGACGGAGGCCAGCAGGCCCTGGGGAAGGTCGTAGCGGGACTCGGCGGCGGCGAAGAGCGAGCCGTACTGGCCGGTGGCCGTGGCGGCGGAGGTGCCCGTGCTGCCCGCGGAGGGGACGGCCGAGCGGAGCACGGAGGAGCGCAGGTAGCTGAGGCCGTCAGCAGCAGAGCCGGCGGTGGAAGCGTCCGATCCGCCGGTCACGCGGCGGATGGTCATGGGCGTCTCCCAGACCTTGGAGATCTTCACGATGTCACCGGTCTGCGGAGCGTGGATCATCTTGCCGTCGCCCACGTAGATGCCGATGTGCGAGCCGCCGTCGAGCACCACGAGGTCACCGGGCTGCGCCTGGTCCAGGGAGGGCACCTCGGTGCCCACCTTCGCCTGCTGCGCGGCGGTGCGCGGCAGCGTGATGCCGTTCTCGCGCATCACCAGCTGGGTGAAGCCGGAGCAGTCGAGGCCGGTGGAGGGGTCGGTGCCGCCCCACTTGTAGGGGACGCCGAGGTACTTCGTCGCATCGCTGACGATGTCGTCCCCGCTGGTGCCGCTGGTGCCGGACATCTGCGCCTGCGCCTGGGCGAGGGCGTCGGCGAACATCGAGCTGGAGGACCCGGTGCCGCTGAGGGCGCTGCTGGTGCCGAGGGAACCGGCCGGGGCGGTACCGGTGAGGGCGGCGATGCGCTGCTGGACCATGAGCACGCGGCTCTGGACGTCGGCCAGCGGGTCGGCGACGGTGGGCACGCTCACGAGGAGGCCTCCGGGGCGGTCTGGTCGTCGGTCGGGGAGTCGGTGAGGTCGATGGACTCGACCGGGTCGGTGGGGCGGCGGCTGCCGCGCTCGTCGAGCAGCGCCTGCTCGGCGCGGGCAGCTGCCTCGCGCTCGGCGGCGGCGTGGTGCTCCTGGAGCCGCTCCAGGGCCTTCACCCGGGCGCGGGCGGCGGCGAGGACGGAGGCGGCGTGCTGGGCCTCGGCGTCGGCCTGGACCACCAGCTCGACGCTCTCGGCGTAGCGGGCGGCCATCGCACCGCGAGCGGCGACCGCCGCGGCGAAGGCGCGCTCACCGCCGCTCTCGGGGAAGCCGGCCTCGGCCAGCACGGCCCTGCGGCCCACCGACGCGGCGCGGGCGGTGCCGGCCCGCCGGGTGGCGGTGCCGGCCTCCGCGGCGGCGACGTCGGCCTGGACCTGCCGCACGCGCAGCAGCTGGGCGAGGCGGAAGGCCATCAGCCACCCACCACCGGGGTGGCGTCGACGACGGAGCGCAGCTGGCCCCAGGCGTCGGCGAGACCGGTGCGCTCCTCGACGTCCTGGCGCAGGAAGCCGTCGATGAGCGGGCGGGCGGCGATGGCGGCGTCGGTGAGGGGGTTGGCGCCGGGCACGTACGCCCCGACGTCCACCAGGTCCTGCGCCTCGCGGCGGGCGGCCATGAGGCGGCGCACGTGCGTGGCGTCGTCGCGCTGCTCGCGGGAGGTGACGCGGGTGGCGACGCGGGAGACCGAGCCGAGCACGTCGATGCTGGGGAAGTGCCCGGCGGTGGCCAGGGCCCTGTCGAGCACCACGTGGCCGTCGAGGATGGAGCGGGCGGCGTCGGCGATGGGCTCGTTGTGGTCGTCGCCGTCCACGAGCACCGTGTAGATGCCGGTGATCGAGCCGGTGTCGCTGGTGCCGGCGCGCTCGAGCAGGCGGGGCAGCAGGGCGAAGGTGCTCGGCGGGTAGCCGCGGGTGGCGGGGGGCTCCCCCACCGACAGGCCGATCTCGCGCTGCGCCATGGCGAAGCGGGTGAGGCTGTCCATCATCAGCAGGGCGTCGCGACCGGTGTCGCGGAAGTGCTCGGCGATGCGGGTGGCCACCATCGCGGCGCGCAGGCGCACCAGCGGCGGCTGGTCGGAGGTGGCGACGACGACGACGGAGCGCGCCAGGCCCTCGGGGCCGAGGTCGTCCTCGAGGAACTCGCGGACCTCACGGCCTCGCTCACCGATGAGGGCGATGACGTTGACGTCGGCGGAGGTGCCGCGGGCGATCATCGACAGCAGCGTCGACTTGCCGACGCCCGAACCGGCGAACAGGCCGAAGCGCTGGCCGCGGCCGGCGGGCACCAGGGTGTCGAGGGCGCGCACGCCCAGGGCGATCGGGGTGTCGACGCGCTGGCGGGTCAGCGGGTCCGGCGCGGCGGCGTCCACGGACTCCCAGCTGCTGGCCTCGAGCGGGCCGCGGCCGTCGATCGGCTGGCCGAGACCGTCGAGCACGCGGCCCAGCAGGCCGTCGCCGACGGGGGCGCGCAGCGAGCGGCCGAGGGCCATGGCCCGCTGGCCGGCGTGCAGGCCGTCGCTGCGGCCCAGGGGCATGCACTGCACGCCGCCGCGGCCGACGGCCACGACCTCGGCGTCGACGCCCTCGGTCGCCGTGGGCGCGTCGGGCAGCAGCCGGACCAGGTCGCCCACGGCCGCCTGCACACCCGTGACGTCGACGGTGAGGCCGACCACGGAGCGGACGGAGCCGGTGCGCTGGGGGGCGCCCGCGGCGGCGGCGCGGCGCAGGACGGTGGTGAGGGGGCTGGCCGTCGTCGTCGTCATCATCGTGCTCCTCTCCGGGAAGGTCAGTCGTCGAGCTGGGTGCTGGTCTGCGTGCTGGGCGGGACCGTCACAGGTCGTCCACGTCGAACACCTCGAGGCGCTGGCGGGAGCCGCCACCTCGGAGCACCGAGCGCATCCGCGCCAGGGCGGTGTCGATCCGGGCGTCCACCGAGCCGCCGGGGAAGTCGGCGACCGCGTCGCCCGAGGCCAGGCGCGGGTCGGCGGTGAGCTCGACGCCGGTGCGGCCTCCCAGCGCGGCGACCTCCTGCTCGGGGTCCACGGCGCGCAGCGCGGCCAGGTCCCCGGGGTTGATGCGGACCTGCACCACCTCCTCCTCCGGCGAGGCCGACAGGGCCCGGGAGATGGCGGCCGTGGCGCGGGCCCGGGCGTCGGCGGCGTCGAGCTCGTGCCCGATGAGCACCTCCGCCAGGTCGACGGCGCCGGCGGCCACCGCGTCGGCGGCCTCCGCCACCGGCTGGGCGGTGCGCTCGCGCAGCTGCTGGGCGGCGGCCTCCAGGGCCGCCACCGCCACCGCCACCGCGGCGCGCAGCTGGGCGCGCTCGGCGGCCGCGGCGGCTGCGGCTGCCGCCGCCGCGTCGGCCTCGCGGGCCGCGGCAGCGGCCACGCCCTGGGCCCAGCCGGCGGCGTACCCGGCCGCGCTGCTGGCCGCGTCCGGGACCGGCGCCGCGGGAGCGGCGGCCGGGCCCCGACGGAGACCCGTGATCGGCGCGAAGACCGCCGCCGAGATGGAGGGGGCGAGCAGCTCAGGCGACGTACTCATCGTCCGACTCCCTCTGGATCTGGATCTGGCCGGACTCCTCGAGGCGGCGGATGACCGAGACCACCGCGGCGCGACCCTCCTCGGCCGCCGACAGGCGGACCTGGCCGAGCAGCTCGATCTCCTCGAGGAGGTTCTCGCGGGCCCGCTCCGAGACGTTGCCGAGCACCTTGTCGCGCAGCTCGGTCCGCACGCCCTTGAGGGCGACGGCGAGGGTGGCGGCGTCGACCTCGCGCAGCACGATCTGCATGGCGCGGTCGTCGAGGGTGAGGATGTCGTCGAAGGTGAACATCTGCGCCCGGACGATCTCCGCGAGCGCCGGGTCGCGCTTGGCCAGCTCCTCGAGGAGGTGCTTGCCGGTGCCCGGGTCCGCGCGGTTGATGATCTCCACGAGGGGCTGGACGCCCCCGACCGTGGCGGTCGACTGCGGGGTGAGCACCGTGGAGGCCTTGCGCATGATGGTCTCCGCGACGATCGCGATGACGTCCGGCGGGGTGCGCTCCATGGTGGCGATGCGGTGCGCGACCTCGGCCTGCATGTCGGGCGCCAGGCCGGTCATGGCCGCGGAGGACTTCACCGGGCTGAGGTGGGCGAGCACCAGCGCGATGGTCTGGGCGTTCTCGCCGGTGAGGAAGGTCAGCACCTGGCGGGCGTCGGCCTCCTGGAGGAAGTCGAACGGCTGCCCGATCTGGCCGGCGGTGACGCGGTCGAGCAGCTCACCGGCCCGGTCCTTGCCGAGGGAGCTCTCCAGCAGCGACCGGGCGAAGCCCATGCCGCCGGTGCCGAGCTGACCGGTGCCGGTGAGCTCGTTGTAGAACTCCACGAGCACGTCGTCGGCGGTGGTGGGCTCGATCTCGCCGAGGAGCACGATCTCGGTGGTGAGGGCCTCGATCTCCTCCTCGTCCATCTGGGCGAGCACCTTGGAGGAGCGCTCCTTGCCCATCTGGACCAGCATCACGGCGGCCTTCTGGGGGCCGGTCATCGTCGCCGCGTTCAGCGGCGCCAGGGCGGTGGATGCCATCGGTCAGACCTTCCGGGTGTCAGCGAGCCAGCCGCGGAGGAGGTCGGCGACCTCGGCCGGCTGCTGGTCGACCAGCTCGCCGACCTCGGCGCGACGCAGCGCGGCGGGGTCCGGGGCGGAGGGGGTGAGCTGCGGGGCGCCCGGGGCGCCCAGGGCGGCGACGCCGTCCGGGCCGATGACCGGACCAGCAGGGTAGAGCCGCTCGAGCTCGCCGAGGTCGAGCGACTCGCGGGACGGGCGGCGCTTGGCGGCGCGCCGCCAGGCGATGAAGACCACCAGCAGGAAGACCAGGGCCAGGAGGCCGACGGCGCCCTGCGTGATGAGCTTGGTCTGCGCGGCCTTGGCGTCCTCGGCCTTGGCGGCCTCGAGGTCCTTGGCGGCGGCGTCGGCAGCGGAGGTGTCGAAGGTCGCCTGGGTCACCGAGAGGGAGTCCCCGCGGGTGTCCAGCACGCCGGCGGCGTTGGCGATGGTCTCCTGCAGCTGCGGCATGCCCATGGCCTTCGCGGCCTTCTCGTCCACCACCACGGCGATGGACTGGCGCTTCAGCGTGCCCGGGGCCAGCTGGCTCGTCGTCGTCGTCTTGTTGATGGGGTTGTTGACGGTCGACTGCTCCTTGTCGTACCCGTTGCCACCGGCTCCGCCGTTGGTGGTGGTGGTGGTGCCGTCGACGCCGAGGACGCCGTTGGTGCCGAGAGCGCCGCCGGTCTGGCCGTTGGTGCCGGTGTACTTCTCGGTGGACGTGCTCGAAGACAGCGGCGGGAGCTGCTTGGGGTAGTCGAACTCCTCCTTGACCTCGTTGGTCGTGTCGAAGTTGAGCTCCGCGCTCACCGAGGCGATGGCCTTGCCCGGGCCGAGCACCTTGTCGAGCACCTGCTGGATGGAGGCGGCCTTGTCGGACTCGTACTGCTGGGTGCGGGCGTCGCTGGAGCCGGAGCCCGTGAGGCCCTGACCCGCAGCGGAGAGGAGCCGGCCCGTCGAGTCGCTGATGGTGACCTGGCTCGGGTCGAGGTTCGGCACGCTCGACGCGGTCAGGTTGAGGATCGACTGGATCTGGCTGTCGGTCAGCGTCTTGCCGGGGGTCGTCTCGACCAGCACGGACGCGGTGGTCTTGCCCTTGTCGTCGGTGAAGACCGTCTCCTCGGGGACCGCGATGTGCACCACGGCGGTGCGCACGCCGTCCAGCTGCTCGATGGTCTTGGCGAGGTCCGCCTCCATGGCGCGCTGGTAGTTCGCCTTCTCCATGAACTGCGAGGTGGTGATGCCCGAGCTGGCGAGGACCGCCGAGCCGGAGCTGCTGTCGCTGGGCAGGCCCGCTGCCGCGATCTTCATCTTCTCGGCGTCGACGGACTCACGGGCGATGGAGATGCCGGTGCCGCCGTTGGTGGCCTCGAACGGCACGCCGTCCTGGGTGAGGATGTCGGCGATGGCCTGGCCGTCGGTGCCGGAGAGGTTGGCGTAGACGGGCACCAGGCTGGGTGTGGAGACCCACCGGCCGAAGGCGGTGGCGCCCAGGACCAGCACGGCCACGCCGATGACGGCGATGACCTTCTGACCCAGCGTCATGGCGGAGACGGACGAGCCGGCGCTCTTGAGCCGGTCGAGCAGCTGCGGGGGCATCAGACCTGCATCCTCATGATGTCGTTGAAGGCCTCGAGGGCCTTGTTGCGGATGGCGACGGTGACCTCAGTGGCCATGGAGGACTTGGCGGCCGCGATCATGTAGTCGTGGACGTCGTCCAGGTCTCCGGTGGCGGCCTGGACGGCCAGGTCGGAGGCGTTGGCCTGGAGGCGCTGCACGTTCTCGAGGCTCGAGTTGAGCGTCGCCGCGAAGCTGGAGCCCGTGGCTCCCACCGCGCCGACGCCCGCCGCGGTGCCCGTGCCGGAGGTGGCGGTGGTGGCCGTGACGCCGGAGGTGTACGGGGAGGTGACCGCTGCCGCACCGGTGCTGGAGCCGGTCGCGCTGGTCGACCCGAGCCCCTGCATCCCGTTCAGCACGCTGGAGAGCCCGTCGAGGGCGGGGATGCTCATCTCACTTCTTTCCGATCTGCAGCGCGGCCTCGTAGGAGCTCTTGGCCCGGTCCACCACGGCGGCGTTGGCCTGGTAGGCGCGCTGCGTCATGATCAGCTGCCCCATCTGGCTGGCCAGGTCGATGTCGGGGTACTTGACGTAGCCGTTCTCGTCGGCCAGCGGGTTGTCCGGCTCGTGGACCATGCGGCCCGCGCCGCTGCCGAACTGGACACCGGTGACCCGGACCCCGCCGGCCTGGTTGCCGTGGTCGGAGCCGTACTCGACGGCGCGCGCGGTGACGAAGCGCTGCCGGAAGGCGTCGCCGCTGGTGCGCGACGCGTTGTTCATGTTGGCGAGGTTGTCGCTGATCGCGTCCATCCACTTGCGGGCCACGGTCATGCCGCTGCCCGCAGCGCCCATCGCGTCGAAGAGTCCCACGGTCCGCCGCCTCAGCTCGTGCGCAGCGCGGTCTGGACGGACGTGAGCTTGTTCGAGATCGCCTGCGTCAGCAGCTGGTAGCGCAGCTGCGTGTCGATGCTGGACAGCGTCTCGGTCTCGAGGTCGACGTTGTTCCCGTCCTCGCGCGTCGGGTCCGTCGAGCGGCCCTCGGTGGCGCGGGCGACCCCGGTGCCGCCGTTGACGGCGGAGCGCAGCGCGCCCTCGAAATCGACGCGGGCGGCCAGGTAGTGGGGGGTGTTGATGTTCGCGATGTTGTCGGCGGTGGCGCGCTGGCGCGCTGCCAGACCGTCGAGGGCGCTCTGCAGCGCGTTGGAGCTGACGGAGTCGAACACGGGGAAGACCTCCACGAGCCGACCGGGAGGGCGCCTGCCGCGAGGGGCTGGTGCTTGCTGCCGGTGTGACCTGTGGCCGATCCGTGGCCGCTGGTGAGCTGTCCGTCGCTCAAAGGAGTTGTCGGCAGCGGCGCCGCAGTCCTTGAGCCGTCCGGGTGAAGCAGTTCGTACGAGGGTTCAGCAGGTCATCCGGCGAGGGAGGCCGCGATGTCCATGGCCTCCTTGAGCGCCTGCAGGTAGGCGGTGGCCGTGCGGTCGTCGACGCCGTCGATCTGCTGACCGGGCACGCGTCCTTCGCACGCCATGAGCGCCTTCAGCGCCTGCCCCACCACACCGCGGTGCTCGACGACGGCGGCGCGCACGTCCTCGGCCACGTTCACGTCGGCCAGGAGCTCGGCCGGGGAGACGCCGACCACCTCGGCGGTCGCCGAGAGCAGGCCAGCCGTGTAGGCGGTGTGCGGGTCGGAGGGGACCATGAGCGAGCAGGCGCTCGCGCGGTGCAGCACGTGCGTCATCACCACGCGCTGCTGGGAGCTGCTGCCCGTGGGGCTGAGCGCCGTCAGGGTGGCCCACGACGTCAGCGGCTTCGGACCGAGCAGCACCATCGCCTGCCGGACCGAGGAGACCTTGGTGGTGGAGGCCACCATCGACGACGACGCCGCGCGCAGCACGCGCATGCTCAGGCCGGGGTCGTTCTCCACGAGGCGCTCGACCTCGCGCAGGTGCGTCTCGGGGTTGGTCAGCGCGGCGATGAGCTGCAGCGCCACCAGCTGGGAGCTCTGCAGCGTCTTGGCGGTGAGCGTCTGCGGGCGCTCCAGCCCGAAGCCCTGGAACAGGTCGACGCCCAGCGAGCGGCACAGCTCGACGTCGTCGTCGGTCTCGAGCCGCTCGACCACGATCTTGGCCTCGGGCGCCTCCCGGCGCACCAGTTCGACCAGCTCGGCCACGCGCTCCCGGCGGTCCGGGTCGAGCACGAGCTTCACGTACTGCACCAGCGGCAGCGCGGGCAGGCGCCACTCCTCGCCCTCGAAGTCGTCCAGGGCCAGGGCGTAGCCCTCGTCGCGAAGGCGGTGCATGCCGGCGAGCACGGCGTCGTCGATGGGGATGTCCTCGGTGACCTCGAGCACCATGCGCTCGGCGCCGGTGAGCAGCGGGAGGTCGCCGACGACGAAGGAGCGCGTGAGGTTGACGAACAGCGGCAGCCCGCCGCTGATCTCCTGGGGGTCGAAGTCGGTGAAGGTCGCCGAGAGGATGTGGGAGGTCGCGGCGTCGTGCTCGGCCGCGGTGGTCAGCTCGGAGGTCTGGGACCCCTCAGCGGCGCGGAAGAGCAGCTCGTGGGCGAACAGGTCGAGGTCGGACGTGAAGATGGCCTGCCGGGCGACCACCACCAGCACGGTGCCGTCGGGGGTGGCCCCGGCGCCGTGGGTGCTGCGAGCGGTGGTCTCAGCTCGCTGGGTGGTGGTCATGGCGGTTCCTCAGGCCTCGGCGTCGACGTACATGGGGATCCCGGCGTGCGGGCGGACCTGCGTCTCCTCGGCGACGCGGGCGTGGCGGCGGTTGGCGACCATCGCGCGGGCCAGGTACGCACCGGCGTCGAGCTGGCGGGCCAGCAGCACGCGGGCGCGGTGGGCGAGCTCCATCGGCACGGGTCCGAGGGAGCCGTCGAGCTGGTGGAACAGCGCGCTGCGCTGCGCGACGGCCTCAGCGGCATCGGACTGCGCAGCGGCGTCAGCAGCGGAGTGCAGGTGGTCGAGGAGGTTCTCGACGTCGTTGACGTCGAGCTCGAGGGCGTCCAGCGCCCGCACCCAGGCGGTGCGCCAGTGCTCGCTGCTGCCGGGCAGGGCGATGGTGCTGCTCACGCGGTCATCCCTCCCATCGGCAGGCTGCGCTGCACCGACGTCTCCGTGTGGGGCAGCACCAGGCTCGAGGCGGCCTGGTTCCAGGCGTCGCGCAGGGGCTCGACGACTGCGAAACATGCATCGACGCGCTCGGCGTCCTGCTTGACGTTGGCCTGGGCCAACTCAGTGAGGAGGAAGGCGTAGAGCGCACGGAGGTTGTCCGCCGCTTCCCAGTCGGACCCGTCCAGCGCGACCGTCAGGGCGTTGAGGATGCTCTGCGCGTTCATCAGCGCCTTGTGCGACGCCTCCCGCTCCCCCGCCCGCAGACCCGCGGCACCGCGGGCGAGGTCGGCGAGGAGGCGGTCGAAGAGGCGGAGCAGCATGACCTGCGGCGAGGCGCCGGCGGCGCCGTCCTGCAGGAAGCGGGCGCGCATGGAAGCGGGAGCGGGCACGGGAGATCCCTTCCGTCAGCGGTGAGGTGGTGGTGCTGTGGACGCGGACGCCAGCGTCAGTTGGTCTCGAGCTGCTTCAGCGCGGTCGTCAGAGCCGAGCTCTGCGACTGCAGCTTCGACAGCGCCGTCTCCATGGCCGAGAACTGGGCGTTGAGCGTCTTGGAGCGGATGGCGAGGCGGACGTCCCAGGCGCTGATGTCACTGCCGAGCCTGGTGTTGCTGCTCTGCATGGCCGCCACGAGGCGGCTGACGGTGCCGGTGGTCGGGCTGGTCTCGTTGCCGGACAGGCTCGCCTGGCTGGCCACGGTGTTGACCGCGGTGCCCAGCTGGGTGAGCAGCGTGCTCGAGATCGCGGGGTTCTTGCTGATGAACGCCGTCAGCTTGGTGGTGTCGACAGCGACGCTGCCGTCGGTCTTCACCTCGATGCCCGTGTCGGCCGTGGTCGCGCCCACCGCTGCCGCTGCGTCGGAGACCGCTCGGGTGAGGGCGTCGGAGATGCCGCGCAGCACCGAGTTGCCGGCGAGCAGGCCACCGTTGACGGACGACGCCTTGGCGGGGGGAGCGGGCGCCGTGGTGTGGAAGTCGATGTCGTCGAGCACCGCTGCGATCTGCGAGACGACACCCCCGACGGAGGTGGCCGTCGCAGCGGCGTCGCGCGTGGTGGTCACCGTGGCCGTGGTGTTCACCGCGGCGCTGCTGCCCAGGGTCACGTCGAGTCCTGCCACCACACCGGTGAAGGTGTTGGACTTGGACTTCTGCGTGATGCCGTTGACGCTGATCTCAGCGTCGGCTCCGGCATTGCCGTTCTCCTTCTCCGAAGCGACGGAGGCGTTGCTCGAGTCGGTGAGCGTCAGGGCGAAGTCGGGGTAGCTGCCGCTCTTCGCGGTGAGGACCAGGTGATCCGCGCCGTTGGAGTCGGGGATGACGGCGGCGGTGACGCCCTCGTGGTTGGCGTTGATGGCCGCAGCGACGTCAGCGGCGCTGTAGCTCGCAGCGGAGAAGGTCTTGGTGACCCCGGCGGCGGTCATCGTCACCGGGAAGCTGGTCGCACCGGAGGGCGGGGTCCAGGAGGTCTTCGAGGTGTCGGTCGTACCGGTGAACTCGCGGCTCTCGGCCACGGCGAGAGCGTTGACCCTGATGGCGAGGTTCCCCGCCGTCGGCGTCCCGGTCACCGTGGCAGTCACCGCCTTGGCGGTCGCCGTGTCGGCGGAGCTGGTCGTGGCGACGGCCATCGTCTTGAGCGCCGTGCCGGTGGACAGCGCCGCGGCGGACGTGGTGAGGGAAGCGAGCTTGGCGTTGATGGCCTGGAGCGCGCTCAGCTGCGCCTGACCGGTGGAGAGCTTGCCCTTGAGCACGGTCTGGGGAACCGCTTCGAGGGCGAGGAAGTTCTTGATGAGGCCAGCCGTGTCGATGCCGCTGGCGAGACCTGAGATCGACGCCGCACCGCTGGTGGACGTGCTGAGACTGGACGTCGACGAGGTCACGGGAAGCCTCCGGAGGCTGACGAGGATCAGGGAGAAGTGGCTGAGGAGCCGACGACCACGACGCCGGGCGAGTCGCCTCGCCCGGCGTCGTGGTGTCGGGGTGGATCAGCCCTGGAGCAGGGAGAGGATGCTGCTGGGCAGGTTCTTGGCCTGCGACAGCATCGAGGTGCCGGCCTGCGACAGGATCTGAGCGCGGGTGAAGTTGACCATCTCGGACGCCATGTCGGTGTCCGTGATGCGGCTCTGAGCAGCAGACAGGTTCTCAGCAGTGGTGTCGAGGTTGTCGACCGTGTACTGGAACCGGTTCTGCAGCGCACCGAGGGAGGCGCGAGCGTTCGACACGTTCTTGATGGCCGTGTCGATGGCGGTGATCGCCGAGACCGCGGTGGACTGCGACGACAGGTCGAGCGAAGCCACGCCCAGACCCCCAGCGCCGAAGGAGCCCGCCGCAACAGCCGCCACAGCGGACGCCGCGTTCACAGACGCGGTGCCCGTGTTGGAGACGGTCGCGCCGAAGTTCAGCGTGAGGCCGCCAGCCGGCACAGTCGCCGCACCGAGGAAGGTGACGTTCGACGAGACGCCCACGGACGCGCCCCCGGCGGTGACCGTGAAGGTGTCACTGGCAGCGCTGTACGTGAAGACGGCGTTCACCGAGGCGGCCTGAGCCGTCAGGATGGCCGCCACCGAGGCTCCGACGATGTCGTTGTTGGTGCTGGCGAAGGTGCCGCTCACGCTGAAGTTGACAGTGACACCGTTGATCTTCGCGCTGAACGTGGTCGCCGAAGCACCGGAGATCGTCGTCGTCGCCGCGTCCGCGAACGTGCCGGTCGAGGTCAGGCTGGCGAGGATCGCCGTCTGAGCAGCGACGGCCGAAGCAGCAGCCACCGAGGCTGCGCCGGAGTCGATCGCAACCGCGATCACGTTTCCGGTGCTGGACGTCCCGTTGGCCTTGTAGCCGATCTGGAAGTCGTAGCCGGTCTTGTAAGTGCCGTCGAGCAGGTTGACGCTGTTGAAGGACGAGGTGTCGGAGATGCGGGTGAGCTCGGCCTTCAGGGCGGTGGCCTCGGAGTTGATGGCCGTGCGCGAGTCGGTGCTCTGGCTGCCGTTGGCCGACTGGACGGCCAGCGTGCGGAGGCGCTGCAGGATGGCCTGCGACTGGCCCAGGGCGCCATCGGCGGTCTGGACCAGGCTGATGCCGTCCTGCGCGTTCTTGGACGCCTGGTTGATACCACCGATCTGGGCCTTGAGGCCCTCGGAGATGGCCAGACCGGCGGCGTCGTCAGCAGCGCGGTTGATGCGCAGACCGCTGGACAGCTTCTCGAGCGAAGCGGACAGGCCGGCCTGCGTCTTGTTCAGGTTGCGGTAGGCGTTGAGGGCCTGGATGTTCGAGTTGACGGTCAGAGCCATGGTGATTTCCTCCGTGAGTGTCAGTGGTGCTGATCGAGCCCGTCCGTGGGCTGACACCCCGTCCATCGGTCCGCGACCGGTGCACGTGAGGATTTCCTCGCGCTCATCGCGGCGTCCCCCATTCGGCTCAAGGCCGAGGGCTGCGGCGCCGATGAGCGCCACATGGACATCACTCCTCCTGCGAGCGAAGACATCACCGTCGTCCTCATCGACAGCACCACCCCTGATGCGCTGGTGCGGTGCGTGCAGCAGGTCGTGCGCACCGGGGGCGGCTGCCAGGTCGTGGTCGTGTCCGCTCGTGCGACGTCCCTTCCCAGCCACCTCGCACGTCGCACCCGCACGGTCCGCGTGTCGGAAGCCGCAGCGCTGGACGGTGCCGCGGCGTCCGAGGCGAGCGCCAGGGCGCTCGTGCTGGTCGCACCCACGAGCGCCGCCTTCTCCACCGGTTGGCCGGCCGCTGTGCGTGAACGCGCACGCGTCCACAGCCAGACCATCAGCGTGGTGGGCGCCCACGGGCGGAGCATCCTGGTGGTCCCGCGTGCTGTGACGGATGTGCGCGCGAGCCGCAGCTCGTGGGTGGGGGCTACCGGTCTGCGCCTCCGGGAGTCCGCCCAGGAGGTCACGGCTCGGCGGACGATCAGTGCCGTGATGATCGTCAAGGACGAGGAAGAGGTGCTCGACGAGTGCCTCACCGCCCTCGTTCCCTTCGTCGACGAGGTGGTCGTCTACGACACCGGGAGCACCGACCGCACCGTGGACATCGCCCGCTCCCACGGGGTCGTGGTGGTCGAGGGGTACTGGAACGACCACTTCGGGGACGCCCGCAACCGCGCTCTCGAACACGCGACGAGTGACTGGGTCATCCAGGTCGACGCCGACGAGGTGATGGAGGGCGACGTCGATGCCTGGCGCCGCCAGCTCGACACCGATCCGTACGACCAGATCTCCATCACGATCATCTCGACGGCGCACCGCGGCAGCACGACGGGCCTGACGACCCAGCCCTCCCGGATCTTCCGCCGCGGGTACTACCGGTGGACGGGAGCGCTCCACGAGTACCCGCTGGCGCTGCCCGGGATCCCCGCTCGAGGCATGTCGCCGCAGCAGCCTCCGGTCCGCCTGATGCACAGCGGCTACCAGCCCCAGCGGACGGCAGAGCGCAACAAGGCGATGCGCAACCTCGCCCTGTCCACCAAGGAGCTCGAGGCGACCCCGAAGGGCGACCCGGAGCGCGCGGTCCTCCTGAGCAACCAGGGCCGCACCCTTCTGTGGGCGGGCAAGACCGACGAGGCGCTGGAGGTCTTGGAGGAGCTCCGCACCACCCCCGGCAACCCCACCTCGATCGTCATCGGTGGGCGTGCAGCCCTCGAGGTGCTGCTCGCCAGTCACCGCACCGACGAGGTCGAGCCGTGGCT
This sequence comes from Quadrisphaera setariae, assembly GCF_008041935.1. Taxonomy (NCBI): domain Bacteria; kingdom Bacillati; phylum Actinomycetota; class Actinomycetes; order Kineosporiales; family Kineosporiaceae; genus Quadrisphaera; species Quadrisphaera setariae. Next base: position 59,066 of record NZ_VKAC01000010.1, on the reverse strand, counting down.
GGAGGTCATGGCCTCCAGCGGCGAGGCCCCCGGCAACATCGCCGTGTACCGCGCTCGAAAGCACATCAAGCTCAACGAGCCGACGGCCGCGCTCGACGCGGTCAGCTCGCTCACCGACGGTGGCGGCACGGACCCCTGGGGCATGCCCTTCGACCCCGCTCGCGCCCAGGTCATCGAGGCAGCGGCGAAGATCAGCCTCGGAGACCCGCACACCGGAGCGGACCTCCTGTTGGACCTGGTGCGCACCGCCTCCGACGCCGTGCCGTTCGACCTCATCGTCAACGCGGTCAGCGCAGCCGGCCGGCGCCTCGTCGAGATCGCCGGGATCGCGCCCAACCAGTTCATCGAGCGCACGATCCGCGAGGCCTCGGCGATGCACCCCGTCGTCGCCCTCGAGTGGTTCGAGGCCCTCCACGAGGCGAACCCCCACGACCGGCGGCCCGTGGTCGCAGGCAACCTGTTCGCCGCCCGTGCCGCGTGGACCGTCGCGCTGGCCTGGAGCGTCCGGGCACGAGAGCTCGGCCTCGAGGAGGTGTGCGCGCTGCGAGGGCTGGGCGAGAACCAGTCCATGCCGGTCGCCGACCGTGTGATGGCCTGGCTCGTGCTCGCCTCCGTCCTCGGAGAGCACGACGCGCCGGAGCAGGTTTCCCGTCTGGTCGCTCACACGGACCCGCGGGACCTCCTCGTCCTGCGCAGCCACGCCGAGCAGCACGGCCTGGACGCGAGCACCCTGGTCACGTCGGCGAGGATCAGCCTGTCGAGCACCGCCGCCACCCCCCTCGTCCTGATGGGGGAGCAGCGGTGAGCGTCGTGAGCGACGCGAACACCGCTAGCCGGTCCTCGACCGTCGACAGGAGTCGCACCGCGGTCGTCATCGGTCGTGGTGGCGCGGCGGGCAGCATCCAGACGCTGGCCACCCTGCAGTCGGTGGTGCAGGAGTGGGAGGGCAGGGGTGGCACGTGGGACGTCGAGCTCGTCATCCCCAGGGACGGCTCGACGGAGTCCCTGGTCGGGTGCCTGGACGGTGACCTCACCGTCCACTACGACGTGCTCGACGTCTCCTCCGTGCTCAGCGCCGTGCGCGCCCGGGGCTCTGAGCCGACGGTGCTGGTGGCCGGCGACTCGGCCTCCGTCGGAGGCGGTGCGAGCTCGTCGACGAAGATCCGCGTCCCGCTCGTCGACGAGCAGGGCATCGACCCGTGGACAGGGGACCGGCTGGAGTCGCTGAGCAACTTCCACCCCGCTGCCGACGGTCTGGGGGTCCTGACGTGGGAGCGAGACTTCGATCCCGCGGTCAAGCATCCGGTGGTGGTCTTCACCAACCTCTCCGTCGCCCGGGCGGCCGCCTACCGGGCGCACACCAAGGTCGCGTGGCTGATCGAGTCGCCCGAGGTGTACTCGGAGGCCACCGCTTTCGTGACCGCCAACCCCAACCTCTTCGACCTCGTCATCACCAGTGACGCCCACCTGGCGCGATCGCTCCCACGGGCCGTGACCGTGCCCCTGGCCGGGTGCTGGGTGCCACCGGAGGACCAGAGGCTGGCCGAGAAGTCACGCGACGTCTCGATGGTCGCCTCGGGCAAGGGCTTCACGTCCGGGCACCGCATGAGGCACCACGTGATCCCGCACCTGCAGGGTGTCGACCTGTACGGGCGAGGACTGCACGGCGTGCCCAACCTCGGCGAGGTCAGGAACAAGGCGGACGCCCTCCTCCCCTACCGCTACTCGATCGCGGTGGAGAACACGTGGACCGACGACTTCTTCTCCGAGAAGATCATCGACTGCTTCCGCACCGGGACCATCCCCATCTGGTGGGGCACGTCCGCGGTCCTCAACCACTTCAACCCCGACGGGATCCTGACGTTCAAGACGCTCGAGGAGCTCCAGGCCGCGCTGCGGACAGCGACACCCGAGCACTACGCAGAGCGCCTAGACGCCGTGCGGGACAACTACGAGCGTGCTCGCGCCTGGCGAGTCGTGGAGGACCGCATCCAACCCCATCTCCTCCCGTACCTGTGAGCACCACCCACCCCTGTCACCCGAAGGGCTCAAGGCAGTCGCCCTTCCGGCCGATGGATGACTACCGCACTGCACCGCTGAACGACCAGTTCCGCGGGGAGAGGAGCACCCGATGAGCATCGTCATCACCGAAGGCGGCGCGACGTCAGTGATCAGCCTTCCTGCCGAAGCCGAGACGAAGCCGTTGAAGGTGCTCGTGACCGGTGGCGGCGGGATGCTGGCCAGGGCCATCGCGACCGAGGTCAGGAACGACCGGCACCCTCACCTCAAGGTGACATTCGCCCACAGGAGCGCCGCCGACCTCACCAGTCCTGCCGAGACGGCTCGGCTGGTCGCCCGGACCTCGCCGGACGTCATCGTCCACTGCGCGGCCAAGGTCGGGGGGATCAAGGCGAACGCAGCCGACCAGACCGGCTTCCTCATGGACAACATCGCCATCGACAGCGCGGTCTTCCGCGCCGCCATGCGCCTCGGCATCCACAGGCTCGTCTACCTGGGCAGCTCGTGCACCTATCCGCGGAACCACCGCCAGCCCCTCGTGGAGACCGATCTCCTGCAGGCTCCGCTGGAGCCCACGAACGAGGGCTACGCCCTGGCCAAGCTCGCAGGGACGCGCCTGTGCCAGTTCGCGAGCCAGGAGCGAGGTCTCGCCTACCGGGCAGTCGTCGCGTCCAACCTCTACGGACCGGGCGACCACTTCGAGGGGGACAGGGCGCACCTCGTCGCAGCGGCCCTGTCGAAGGTCCATGCGGCTCACCGCAGGGGGGACCCGACGGTGACCGTCTGGGGCGACGGCACGGCGAGGCGGGAGTTCACCTACGTCGGCGACCTCGCCCGGTGGATCGTGCAGAGCCTCCACCGGCTCGACGAGATGCCACCGGTGCTCAACGCCGGTGCAGGGACCGACCACAGCGTCACCGAGTACTACGAGGCGGCCCGTGCCGTCATCGGCTACGAGGGGAGCTTCGTCTACGACACGACGGCGCCCTCGGGAATGCACCAGAAGCTCATGGACTCCCGGCCGGCGCAGCGCTTCGGCTGGAACCCCACCACCACGCTGGAGGACGGCATGCGAGCCACCTACGAGCACTTCCTCGGCGCGGCGGTGACCGCGTGACCACGACCCCCGCTCAGGTCTCCGAGCTGCGCGTCGACCGCTTGAGCGCAGCCCCGGCCCCGTTGGCCCTGCCCCTCGCCACCAGCACGTGGGACCACCGCGAGTACGCGGCCCTCCAGGAGGTCATCGCTTCGGGCCAGTTCACCATGGGTGCGCACGTCCACGCCTTCGAGCACGCCTTCGCAGAGCAGTTCGGCGCCGCGCACGCAGTGATGGTCAACTCCGGTAGCAGCGCCAACCTCCTCATGGTCGCAGCCGCCGTGCTCGACGACCGGATCGACCTCAACCCTGGCGACGAGGTCCTCGTCACCGCCGTCTCGTGGGCGACGACGTACTACCCGCTGGCCCAGTACGGGCTGCGTCCGGTCCTCGTGGACGTCGACCCGCTGACCCTGAACATCGACCTCGACGCCGCCAGGGAGCGCTGCGGCCCGCGCACCAAGGGTCTGATGGCCGTGAACCTCCTGGGCAACCCCAACCGCTTCGACGACCTGCAGCAGCTGGCGGACGACTGCGGTCTGGTGGTCCTGGAAGACAACTGCGAGTCGATGGGGGCGACCTTCGACGACCGGTCTGCAGGGACCTTCGGCCTGATGGGCACCTTCAGCACCTTCTTCTCCCACCACATCTCCACGATGGAGGGGGGCGTCATCGTCACGGACGACGACCACCTCCGCGACATGCTCCTGTCCCTGCGCTCCCACGGGTGGACGCGCAACCTCCCGGCGGACAGCGCTCTGCGCTCCGCGGGCGTCCACGGGTTCCACGACCTCTTCCACTTCGTGCTCCCCGGCTACAACGTCCGCCCGCTGGAGATGTCCGGGGCCGTGGGTCTCCACCAGCTGGAGAAGCTCCCGACGATGGTCGCCATCCGCCGGGCGAACGCCGATGCCTTCCGGGACGCGATGTCGTCGGTCCCCGGTGTCCGGCTCCAGCAGGAGGTGGGAGAGAGCAGCTGGTTCGGCTTCTCCTGCGTCCTCGAGGGGCACCTTGCCGGTCGCCGCGACGAAGTCGTCGCCGCGCTCGCAGCCGCCGGTGTCCAGACGCGGCCCGTGGTCGCCGGGAACTTCGCCAGGAACCCGGTGATGCGTCACCTCAACGCCGACGTGTCTGCTCCCCTGCCGAACGCCGACCAGGTCCACGTGGACGGCTTCTACCTCGGCAACCACCACTACGCCCTGGACGGCGCGCTGCTCGAGGTCGCCGACGTCCTCGGCGGTCTGCGCTGACAGCACCGGCGCGGCTCCTCCAGCGACGGTCCCGGCTGCGGTAAGCAGCGGTGGTCACGCAGGCGCACCGGAGAGCCAGCCGGACACCCCCTACCAGACCAGAGGAAGCACACATGCCTTTCAAGGTCGTCGTCACAGGCGCCACCGGCTTCATGGGGATGCACCTCACGAGCCGCCTCATGTCCATGGGAGCAGAGGTCGCGATCGTGGTCCGGGGCACTTCACGCATCCCGGAGTGGATGGCCTCGAGGGCCCACGTGATCACAGCGGACGCTTCCGGCTCCTGGACCGGGGAGGTCAGGTCGTACGCGCCGGACGTCTGCTTCCACCTCGCGGCGCAGTCGATCCAGGTCCACGACGACTCGACCGTCGGCCACCTCCTCGACGCCAACGTGATCATGGGCACCCAGCTCCTCCAGGCGCTGTCGCACCTCGAGGGCGTGCGCTTCGTCAACGTGGGCAGCGTCTGGCAGCACCACGACAGCCGCCCGTACGGTCCGTCCTCCCTGTACGCGGCGACGAAGCAGGCCTTCGTCGACATCGTGCAGTTCTACGCAGAGTGCTGCGGTGTCAGAGCCGCGACCGTCGAGTTCCCCGACACCTACGGCCCGGCTGACGAGCGGAAGAAGCTGCTGCGGCTCCTGGTCGACGCCAGCGAGACGGGCGTCGCGCTGCAGATGTCGCCGGGTGGGCAGGTCATCGAGATGATCCACATCGACGACGTGGTGGACGCCCTGCTCGCCACCCTCTCCGCCGCGAGCCACGAGGCCCCGAGCTTCCGAGTCCCGGGCGAAGTCCTGCGGCTCAAGGAGTTCGTCGGCGTCGTCTCCCTCATGCTCGGCGCCGAGGTGCCGGTGCACTGGGGAGCCCGTCCCTACCGTCCTCGGGAAACCATGGAGACGTGGAACCACTTCCCGTGCGTAGCCGACTGGGAGCGCAAGCGGAGCCTCTTCACGGAGCTGCCGGTGGCCCTCGCCTCCCTGCGAGACAGGGCGAACACCTCGGTGCGCATCCCCGCTCAGCCCACCAAGCAGCCTCTGGAGATCACAGAAGTCTCCATCACCTCCTCTGACCGACTCACCACCTCCTGATCCTCAGCCCAGAGCGGAGACACCATGGTTTCGTTGCTCGTGCCCACCTATCGCCGGTGGGAGTCAGGAGACAAGCAGCGGGTCTGGGGTGACCTGCGAGTCCTCCTGGCCTCACTGAAGGAGTACGCACCCGGCTTCGAGGTGATCGTCGCCTGGGACGGCCCGGAGGAGCCGCGGCACCTCCCCGACAACCCCTCCGTCCGCCTCCTGAAGCGGCCTGAGGGGCTCACGACCTGCAGCGAGGCGTGGAACTGGTGCACGGACCAGACGGACTCAGAGGACCTGGTCTTCGTCGGTGACGACACCATCTTCCACCCCGACTCCCTCCGGCTGCTGCTCGAGGACGCGCTCATGCTCACCCAGCACGTCGACAGCCTCCGGGTGGGCATGGTGGGTGTCAGGTCGAACTTCGTGAAGGGCGCCCAGAACATCCGCGAGGCCAACGGTTCCGCTAGGGCCGGGATCGGGTTCGCCTCCGAGGGCAGCGTCGTCGAGACGGCCATGATCGCCCCCGTCGTCGCCTGGATGCAGCGCAGCGTCTTCGAGGAGGTGGGGCGCTTCCAGGCCACCAACTGGTTCCAGGACGACCTCATCTCGTGGGACCTGCAGCGGCTCGGATACCGGCACTTCGTGAGCCGCTCCTACGTCCACCACGTCGGCCAGCGCGGCACCGGGCAGGGGAAGAGCAGCCAGGACCTCCTGGACGAAGGCCTGTCGTGGCTCCGGAGCAACCGCCCCGATTACCTCACCCAGGTCCTCGGCATCCCCGCCTGAGCCGCGCCCCGGAGCTACCGGCTCAAGCCCTCGGCCCACTACGCCGATGAGGTGACATGAGCACCAGCACCGAGCACCGCGACGTCGTGCTCTCCATCGACGCGCCGCGCAGCCGGCCTTCTGCCCTCCAGCACCACCGCCTCGAGGACATGAAGGGCGGCTGGTTCATCGGGGACTTCGCACCCGCGGCGATGCGCTGCGCTGGTGCTGAAGTGGCTGTCAAGCACGTGCGAGCAGGGACGCACGAACCTCTCCACGAGCACCGGCTGGCCACTGAGGCGACCGTGGTGGTCGCAGGACGCATCCGCATCGGCGGCGAGGAGTGGCGCACTGGCGACATCATCGTGGTCCTTCCCCACACCAAGACCGACTTCACGGCGATCACCGACGCCGTGCTGGTGGTCGTCAAGACCCCATCCGTGATCGGTGACAAGTACGCCGTGGCGCTCGCCCCTGATCAGGTCGGGCTCGGCTGAGACGGCGCCGGGATCTCCTGCCTCGGCAGCCTCGCAGCACGAGCGCCGGCAACGCCGGATGACGGCGGGCATCGCGCGAGGGACTGTTCGTCGCGGGTGATCTGACCGGTTCTCCGGGTCTCGTCTCGTGGGCCGTCCAGGACGGCCCCCACCGTGCGGGGTCGTGCGACGACGTTCGTGACGCTGCCGCGACGCCCGCAGTGGTGCCTGTGAGTTGCCCGTCGTGACGCCCGCAGCTGCCGCACCTGTGCTTCGGAGACGACATGCGGCAGTGCACCCCAACACGGTCGTGGAGGCACTCCAACACGGTCGTGGAGCGCGCGCAGGGGTGTCTGTCACCTGCAGCTTCCACCTTCATGCAGGCAGTCCGTACAACACGGCCATCACACCGGTGGCGGACGACCTCCGGAGCCAAGTTCCGCTCCTGCGAGGTCGGCCGGGACAGCCGCTCGGGGACGGTACGCGCCTGCGGAGCTGCCTTCAGGTCACGAGGTGGGCGAGGACCCGGCTCCCGAGACGAGAGGTCTGCGAGGCGAGGGACTCAGCAGGTGAACCGGCGATCGATGTGACCGCCGCCTCCAGGCGCGCCGTCTCTGGCATGACGTAGGTGTAGGTGCGCTCGGAGTCGGCGACCGCAACCGTGAGCAGCACGGAGTCCTCGATCCGCCGCTTGGGCGCGGCTCCTCGACTGCTGCCCCCGTCCTCCGCCTGACGCGTGCTGGGGAGCTCCAGGACGCGGCCGGATCCCTCCGCCGAGCGGTCCCGGAACGTGATCGGCATGCTCATCGCGACCTCCTCGGTCATCGGGTCAGTGCTCCTTGCACTGTGTCCATCGGCCATCCGGCTGTCGCGTTCAACGCTTTCAAGCACAGATGCGGGGCACGTCACCCGGTCGGGCGTCCGGCTGGGTGACGCCCTGTTGCCGGCACACCGTCAGGGATCTTCTGCGGCACCGCGTGGCAGTCGAGTGCGCCCCCCTCGTGAAGGCGCCCGGCGTCGTGGACCGGGTGCATGCTGCCCTGGTCTGTGGAGCCTCGAAGCCTCAACGGCTCCAGCCCCCCCGTGAGCGTCACGCCTCTCAGGTGGAAGAGAGTCAGGTCGAAGACGCTCGCCCCAGTCACCGTGGGCCCAGCACGGAAACCCGTCATGGCATGCCGTGCCTCGTCAGCCAGCGCGGGGAACGGTGGCGCGTGGCCACCGTCAGTCGCGCGGGAGAGCGGAGCCTGGTCGGCGCGCCGCTCGCGAACAGGGGCGGCCTGGCGCACGTGGTGACGAGGCTCAGGCGATGGGCAGCCGCTCGCCTCGCCTGGGGCGTCGTCCGCAGCCGCCACCGCGCGGAGGATCCGCTCGGCGACGGGCAGCGCGGCGAATGTCTCTTCGTGGCCAGAGCGTCGCACACGGTCGCGATCTGACTGAGCATGAACGACGATGACGTGTCCTGGTGACGGTGCTGCACGGGCGCGGACAGCAGGACCTCGACGAACGGGCGGGCAACCCCACAGGCCCCGGGAGCGCTGGAGCGATCCACGCCCTGCGCACAGATCGGCACTGAGCTCGTCATCGCGAGGCCCTCGACCGCCAGGGGTCCACCTCGTGGCAAGAGCGGGCGCGTTCTGGGTCCAGCGGCTGGGTCAGCTTCTCGTGGCGAGACGGGGACTGGGGCAGGTCGACGGCGGGCGGAGATCTCCGTGCCGGCAGGCGGTGGTGCCGATGACCGCGTCAGGACGCCGACCAGAGGTGAGGACCACCGAGGCGCTGGATCGACCGCAGGTCACCGTCTGCAGCGAACGAGCGGCGCTGCTCTCTCGCGAAGTCTGCCACGGAGCCCAGCCCAGCGGTCCTGCCGCAGCCGCCCCGCCTGGATCTCGCGAGGATCTCCAGCTCTCAGTGCGCGTGGAGCGGCCAAGGGGCGTTGGTGGCAGCGGTGGTCCCGGTGGGGAAGTCACGGGACCACCGCTGCAGTTCGAGGAGCCCCGACGACGGGGCTCGGACCGGTCGAGCCGGCTCAGGCCAGCGCGGCCCAGCTGCCGGGCTCGACCGGCGATGCCGGCGCGGGGATGGCTGCGGGGACGGGCCCTCGCACAGCGGCCTCCGACGTCTCGGGCAGCGTCGCCATGGGCATCGCGGCGGCGTGCGCAGCCACGGCGGCGAAGTACGCCTGGCGCCGGCGGTCCACCACTCCCCCGGGCCGCTCGGCCCGCGCGACCAGCGCGGGCTCGAGGGCCGAGTTCATGCCGTCGCGCATGAGCAGCAGGGCCTCGGTGCGCAGCTGGCTGATCCGCGACTCCGTGACACCGAGCTCAGCCGCGACGTCGGTCACCGAGCGGTCTTCCAGGAACAGGCCGGAGACCACGGTGCGCAGCCGCTCGGGCAGCGAGGCGACGGCGGCGTGCAGGTACTTGACCTGCTCGTTCTGCAGGAGGTGCTCCTCGGGGCCGGGGCCCTCGTGCGGCAGCACCTCGGCCACGACGCCGTCGTAGGCGTCCATGCTCACCAGCGCGCGCTCGGTGGTGGCGCGGGCGGCGTCCAGCTCCTCCGGCGAGCAGCCGAGGGCCGCCGCGAGCTCAGCGCGCTCGGGCTTGCGTCCGAGCTGCGCGGCGAGCGTCTCCTCGGCGGCCGCCACCTGCCGGGTGCGGGAGCGCGCCCCGCGGGGCGCCCAGTCCATGGAGCGGAGCTCGTCGAGCAGCGCGCCGCGGATGCGCAGCGTCGCGTACCGGCTGAACGGCACACCCGTCTCGGCGGCGTAGCTCATGGCCGCCTGGGCCAGCGCCGCCATGCCGGCGGAGACGAGGTCGTCGCGCAGGACGTGACCGGGCAGGCGCGCCATCGTCTCGCTGACCTGGTAGCCGACGATCGGCAGGTGCGCGCGGACGAGCTCGTCGACCTCGCGGCCCGACCGGCGGGGCCGGTTCGGCGGGGTGCTCGCTGAGTTGCTCACGGAGAGTGTTTCGGCCGGTCGGGTGACTTCCTTGAGCCACACGGGTCACAGCCGGACCAGCAGCTCTTCGTGCACGTGCGGCGCGCGCCGAGGGAACGGCGTGGTCGGGCCGCGACGAGGCGTCCCCGTCCGCAGAACCCTCAGGGACGGGGGGCCGCCGCCGATGGACTGGCGAGCAACAACCCGACCGTCGTGCTGAGGAGGTGTCCATGGGCGTCGCCGAGGTGTCCAACGTGCTGTGGCGCGAGCGCGAGCAGCTCGACCTGCTGCTGTTCAAGCTCGAGGAGGAGCAGCTGGTCCTGAACAGCGGGCGCACCCGCTGGGTGGCGCACGCCACCCGCGAGGTGGAGATCGTGCTGGAGCAGGTGCGCCAGAGCGAGCTCCTGCGCGCCGTGGAGGTGGACGCGTACGCCGAGTCCGTCGGTCTGGGTCCCAACCCCAGCCTGAAGGACCTCGCGACGGCCGCCGGCGAGCCGTGGAGCGAGCTGCTGCTCGCCCACCGCGACGCCCTGGTGGAGGTCACGGACGAGATCCGCCGCCTCTCCGAGAGCAACCGGATCGTGCTGTCCGCCGCTGCGCGGGCCACCCACGAGACGCTCCTGAGCATCAACGGGACGCTCGAGACCTACGCCCCCACGGGTCGGATGACTTCCGCCGCCCCCGCCAACCTCGTCGACCGATCCCTGTAGAGGACCCCCACATGAGCTCCTTCTCCGGCCTGTCGACGGCGCTGTCCGCGCTTCAGGCGACCCGCAAGGCCATGGACGTCACGGGCAACAACATCGCCAACGTGGCCACTCCGGGCTACACCCGCCAGCGGGTCGACCTCCAGGCGGCGACCACCGCCGTCGGCCTCATGACCACCGGTCAGCAGGGCGGCAACGGTGTCGTCCTCACCGGCGTCTCGCGCCTGGCGAGCTCGTTCTGGGACGCCCAGGTGCGCTCCCAGACCTCGCTGCACGCCGACCTCGCCTCCCGCGCCGACGTCCTCAACAACCTGCAGGACCTCACCGGTGAGCCCAGCGACACGGCGCTGTCCGGCAAGCTCTCCGCGATGTGGTCGGCCTTCGCCAACCTGGCGGCCAACCCCACCAAGGACTCCGCGAAGTCGGTGGTCATCTCCGCCGCGCAGGACGTCGCCCAGACGCTGAAGAACTCCTCCGCCGGCGTCGTGTCGATGTGGAACGACCAGCGCACGCAGGCGACGTCGCTCGCCAACGAGGTCAACGCCACCACCCAGGCCGTCGCCACCTACAACAAGCAGATCAAGGCGACGGTCGCCGCCGGCAACAGCGCCAACGAGCTCATGGACCAGCGCGACCAGCTGGTGACGCGCCTGTCCGAGCTGACCGGCGCCACCACGGTGCAGGCGGCCAACGGGGTGGTGGACGTCTACCTCGGCTCCAACGCCCTGGTGCAGGACGGCTCCTTCAACACCGTCCAGGTCTCGGCGCCCACGACGACCAACACGCTGCCCCCGACCGCCTCCCCGACCCTGCAGTTCGCCGACGGCACGCCCGCGTCGGTGCGCGGCGGCCAGCTGGCCGGGGTGCTCGACGCGCTGCGCGTCGGCGGCACCCTCGACACGGCGTCCGCCAAGTACGACGCCGTGGCGGCCGCGGTCTCCACCTCGGTGAACGCCGCCTACGCCGCCGCGTTCAACCCCTCGGCCACACCGGCTGACCCGGTGCAGCCGTTCTTCACCGGGTCGACGGCCTCGGGCGTCACCGGGCTCACCGTGGCGGTCTCCCTCGCCGGTGCGCCCACCACGCCCGGGACGACGGCGCTGCGCACCGGCAACTCCACGCTCGGCTCCGCCGACGCGTCGGTGGCGCTGGCCATGAGCAAGCTGGGCAAGGCCACCGGGAGCCCCGACAACGTCTGGGCGACCTACGTCTCCCAGCTCGGCGCCGACGCCGCTGGCGCCACGTCGCGCACCACGGCGACCGCCGCCACCCTGAGCAACACGGTGGCCTCCCAGCAGTCCGAGACCGGGGTCTCCCTCGACGAGGAGACCGCCAACCTGCTGACGCTGCAGCGCGCCTACCAGGCCGCTGCACGGGTGCTCACGTCCGTGGACGAGGCGCTCGACACCCTCATCAACAAGACCGGTCTGGTCGGGAGGTAACGGACATGAGCGGACTCAGCCGGGTGACCCACCGGACGATCCAGGAGCAGTCTCTCGCGAACCTGCAGAGCAACCTGGCGTCGATGGCCACCCTCAACGAGCAGATCTCCACGGGCAAGCGCATCAACAAGCCGTCGGACGACCCGACCGGCACCGTCGACGCGCTGCGCCTGCGCACCCTGCAGCGCGACAACGTGCAGTACGGCAAGAACGCCGACGACGGCCTGGCGTGGCTCAACGCGACCGACACCGCGCTGAAGTCGACCACGGCGCAGCTCAACGTCGCGGTCAACCGCACGCTGCAGGCCCTGAACAGCGGCACCCAGAACTCGACGTCGCGCGCGGCCCTGGCCGCCGAGGTGGACGGGGTGCTGTCCGCCGTCAAGGGCCTAGCCAACAGCACCTACTCCGACCGCAGCCTCTTCGCCGGCACCGCCACGGGCGCTGCCGTCACGGCGTCCGGTGCCGCGGGGTCCCAGACGTTCGCGTGGGCGACGACGGGGGCGGGCACCGTGCAGCGGCAGATCGGCCCCGACGACTCCGTGCGCGTCGACACCGACGGCACGGCGGTCTTCGGTGCCGACTCGGGGTCCGACACCTCCGTCTTCACGGTGCTCCAGGGGCTGTCCACCGCCATCAAGACCGGTGACGACGCCACCACGCGGACGCTGCTCACCAAGCTGCAGGACCGCCAGGCCGTCGTCCTCACCGCCGCGACCGAGCTCGGCGCGCGGCAGAACCGGGTGATGGCTGCTCAGGACGCCGTGGCCGACCGCGACGTCTCCCTCACCAAGCAGCTCTCGGACGTGCAGGACCTCGACTTCCCCAAGGCGGTCATCGCCCTCACCTCGCAGCAGACGGCCTACCAGGCGGCGCTGCAGGTGACGGCGAAGACGCTGCAGACCAGCCTGATGGACTTCATCCGATGACGATGACGACGGGGAGTACGGTCGACATGACGAGCACCGCTGTGCAGCAGGACACCGTCCAGGACCAGGTGACTGTGGAGGACCAGGTGACCGTGGTCGTGAGCGGCCCCGAGGTGCACTTCTCCGCACCGCTGCTGGGCCTGGAGCACCTCACCCGCTTCGTGCTGGAGCAGGTCGAGGAGGACAGCCCGCTGTTCTCCCTGCGCAGCGTCGAGGACGCCGGCGTCAGCCTGCTGCTGCTGGCCCCCGAGGCCGTCTTCGAGGACTACGCGCCCTCCATGGACGCCGTCTCCCGCGCCGCCGTCGGCCTGCCCGCCGGTGACCAGGGCCTGCTCCTGACCGTGGTGAACGCCGCGGGGGCCGAGTCCCTGGAGCAGGCCACGGTGAACCTGCTCGCGCCGATCCTCATCAACCCCAACAGCGGCACGGCGGCGCAGATCGTGCTGACCGGTAGCGCCTACCCGCTGCGCCAGCCGCTGTCCGCCTGACGGGCGGCAGCGCAGAGCACCACAGCGACGACGAGGGCGCCGCGCAGGGACTCCCCCGCGCGGCGCCCTCGTCGTCGTCCTGCTCGGTCCGGTGGTCGTCGCCGGCGGCGTCAGACGCCGTCGGCCGCGGCCAGCGAGGACGCCGAGCCCGACAGGTCGGAGAGCTCCGACAGGATGCGCAGGTGGCGTGCGCGCAGCGCCTCGACGTCGGCGGCGGCGCGCGCCAGGGTGGCCTTCGCCTCCTCGCGGGTGCGCGCGGCGTCGGCGGCGGCCTCCTCGCGCAGGCGCGACACGTCAGCGGCGGCCTCGGCGAGCAGCCGCTCGCGCTCGGCTGACGCGGCGCGGCGGTCCTCCTCGGCCTCGGCGCGCAGCTGCTCGGCGGCAGCGCGCTCGGCCGCGGCGCGCTCGGCAGCGGCCTCCTCCTCGGCGCGCGCCTGCGCCAGCACCCGCTCGGACTCCTCGCGGGCCGCGGCGAGCGCGTCGGCGACAGCTGCGGCCTCGGCCTGGGCCTTGGCCCGCAGCTGAGCAGCTTCGTCGGCCGCCTGCTGGCGCAGCTGCTCACCGTCCTGCTGCGAGGCGCGGAGCATCTCGGCGGCCTCCTGGCGCAGCTGCTCGCTGTCGTGCTCCGCGGCGCGGAGCAGCTCGACCGCCTGCTCCTGGGCGGACACGAACACCTGCTCCGCCTCGAGCTCGGCCTCGGCCAGCGCGGCGGTGGCCTGCGCGTGGGAGTCGACGCGCAGGCGCGCCGCCTCGTCGAGCAGCTCGCACGCGCGCTGCTCGGCCGTGCCGACGATGCCCGCGGCCTCGTCCTCAGCGCTGCGACGCAGCGTCTCGGCGGCCTGCTCCGCCGTGGTCAGCTCGTGCTGGGCGTCCGCGCACAGGGTCTGCGCCTCCTGCTCAGCGGCCTCCAGCAGCGCGGCCGCCCGTGCCTGGGTGCGCTCGGTGAGCTGCTCCAGGCGCTGGCGCACCTCCTGCGTGTGCTCCGCGGCCTCGGCGTGGCTGCGCCGGCGGGCCTCGTCGACGAGCGCGATGGCCTGCGCAGCAGCGGCGGCGACGTCGCTCTCGGCCTGGGTGGTCAGCGCTGAGGCGTGCTGGGCGGCGGCCACGGTGACGCGGTCGGCGTCGGCGCGGGCCGCTGCCGCGAGGGCCTCGGCCTCCTCGCGGGCCTGCTCCCGCAGCGCGGTCGCCGCAGCCTCGGTCTGCACCCGCAGCGCGGTCGCCGCAGCCTCGGCCTGGTCGCGCAGCGCGCGGGCCTCGGCCTCGGCGTCCTCGAGGGCGGTGCGGGCGCGCTCCTTGAGGCGCGCGACCTCGGCGCGCAGCTCGCTGGCCTGGGCGACGGCGCTGGACACCACGTCGCGGGCCTCGGCCTCGGAGCGCTCGCGCAGCTCCTCCGCCTCGACCTGCGCTCGGCTCAGCTCGGAGCGGGCGCCGGCCAGCTCGGCGCGGGCCTGCGCCACCTCGTCGGCGGCCCGGTCGCGGATGGCGGCGGCGTCGCGCATGACCCGCTGCACCTGGGCCGCGGCCTCGGCGCGGGCCGCTGCGGAGGCGGTCTCGGACGCCGATCGCTCGCGCTGGGCGCGCTCGGTGGCGACCTCGACCACGCGGTCGGCCTCGGCGCGGGCCGCGGCGACGATCGCCTCGGCCGCAGCGGTGGCACCGACCTCGATGGCGTGCCGCGCACCCTCGGCGTCCTGCAGCAGCGCGTCACCGCGCTCGCGCGCCCGGGACAGCAGCTCGTCCGCCGCCAGGTGGGCGGCGCTGCGGACCCCAGCGGCCTCGGAGGCAGCGGCCGCGGCGATCTCCTCAGCCTGCTCGCGGGCCTGCACCATCACCTGGTCGGCCACCTGGACGGTGTCGGCGTGCAGCTGGTCGGCCTCGTCGGCGGCGGTGCGCCAGAGCCTGTCGACCTCCTCGCGCGCCTCGGCGAGCACCTCGGCGGCGCGGTCGCGGGCGGCGTCGACGAGGGTCTCCGCGTCGGCCCGGGCGACGGTGGAGTGCTCGCGGGACCGCAGCACCTCCTGCTCGGCGTCAGCGCGCATCGCCGCGGCGGACTGGCGGGCCTCGGCGAGCACCTGCTCGGCGTCGCGCTGGACGCTCTGGCGCAGCGACTGCACGTGGTCGCGGGAGGTGGTGGCGTGCTCGCGGGCGCCGGTGAGCAGCTGCTCGGCCTCGCGGCGGACCTCGCCGGCGGCGGTGCGGGCCACCTCGAGGGCGGCCTGGGCCTCGTGGAGGGCGCGCTCGCGCGCCGCGGCGCCCTCGGCGTGCGCGGCGGCGAGCAGGGCGTCGGCTTCCTCGCGCAGGCGCGCGGCCTCGGTGCTGGCCACCTCTAGGGTGGAGCGGGCCTCGGCCTGGGAGCGCTCGCGCAGCGCACCGACCTCGGTGCGGGCGCTCGCGATGAGCTTGTCGGCCTCGGTGCGAGCGACAGCCAGGACCGCGTCGGCCTCCTCGCGCAGGCGCGCGGCCTCGGTGCGAGCCGCCTCCAGGGCGGTGCTCACCTCCACCTGGTACCGCTCGCGCAGCGCGTCGGCCTCCTCGCGCAGGCGCGCCGCCTCGGCGGTCGCCTGGGCGAGCACACGATCGGCGTGCGCGGTGGAGCTGGCGGCGCCGGCCTCGGCCACAGCGATCAACCGCTCGGACTCGGAGCGGGCGTGCTCCAGCAGCGCCTCCGCCTCGCTGCGGGCGGCCACCATGAGGCGCTCGAGGTCGCGCTGCACGCTCTCCCGCTCGGCGTGCAGGGCGCTCAGCACCGCGGAGCGCTCGGCGTCCATCGCCTCGCGGGCCAGGGCCAGCTCCTGCTCCGCGAGCGCGCTGGCCTCAGTGCGGGACAGCTGCGCGGCGGCCACGGCCTCCGTGCGCAGCACCTCCGCCTCGGCGCGCAGCACCTCGGCCTCGGCGCGCAGCTGCTCGGCGAGCGCCACCGCCTCGGCGCGGAGGTGGTCGGCGTCCTGCTGGGCCTGGGCGAGGACCTGCGCGACGTCCTGCGCAGCGACGTCGCGCAGCGCCTGGACCTGCTGGTCGGCGAGCGTGCGGAGCACGTGCGCATCCCGCTCCGCCGTCGTGCGGAGCTCGTGCGCGTCCTGCTCGGCTGCCGAGCGCAGCAGCGCCGCGTCGTGCCGCGCGTCGTCGTGCAGCTGGGCGGCGTCACCGCGGGCCTGCACCAGCAGGTGGTGGGCGGCGGCGGTGGCCTCGTGGGCGCGCTCGTCGGCCTCGGCGCGCAGCCGCTCGGCCTCGGCGAGGGCGGCGTCGCGGCGGGCCTCGGCCTGCACCACCGCCTGCATGGTCTCGGTGCGGACGAGGTCGCGCTCGGCCTCGGCGTCGGCGCGGCTGCGCAGCGCGCGCTCCGCGACGCTCTCCAGCTCGGTGGTCCGCGCCGCGGCCGTGGCGGTCGCCTCCTCGACGACGACGTCGGCGATGGAGCGCAGCACGCTGATGCGGTCCTGCAGCGCGGTGGCCTCCGCGCCGATCTGGTGGCGGCGGTCGCGCAGCGCCCCGAGGTCGGTGCGCAGCAGCAGCACCTGCTCCCGCAGGGCGGTGCGCTGGGCCTCGACGGCCTGCACGGCGCGGCGGCCCTCTTCGGCGCGGTCGGAGACCTGGGCCACCTGCGCCTCGGCGTCGGCCTCCGCCTCGGCCACGAGCTCGGCGGCGCGGACCTCGGCGGCGCGCAGCACCTCGGCGGCCTGGAGGGTGGCGGCGGCGCGCTCGGCGTCGGCCTGCTCGGTGGCGCGCGCCAGCGCGGCCCGGGCCTCGGCCTCGACCTCGGAGCGCACCTGCTCGGCGTGCTTGCGGGCGAGCTCCAGCAGCTCGGCGGCGCGCTCGTAGGAGGTGCCCGACCGGGCGTCCCGCAGGTCGATGACCGACGAGGCCGGGTGGGCCGCGTGCGCCGTGTGGTCGGCCTGGCGGCGCGGCGAGGGCAGCGCCGCGGAGCGGCTCGTCACGGGCAGCGGACCGGTGGTGACCTCCAGGTCCACGCCGAAGTCGTCGTCCAACCCGCTGCCGTAGCCGTCCTGGGCGTCCCAGGGAGACAGCGGGGCCGGACGGCCGGTGCGCTCAGTCTCCATGCACGGATCGTGACACCCCGGACGCTCCCAGTGTGGGAACTCGGCTTCCTCGGCCTGTCACGCACGACTGGATCACGGGCCGGGACGACGGCGGACGACGGCGGAGGAGGGGGCCGGACCCGCAGGTCCGACCCCCTCCTCGTCCAGCCCAGGGCCCACCCGGCCCCCGCCGGGCGTCAGACCAGGACGATGGAGAGCGTCCCGGTGCCGTAGCCCTTGATGGAGACCGACCAGTCGACGCGACCGCCGAGGGCGGTCAGGTGACCGAGCACGTCGGCCGGGACCTGCTCGCCGAGGGCGTGGTGGGAGTACAGCTTGAGGTGCGCCGCGTCACCCACGTTGAACAGCGCCGCCATGACGTTGAGGACCTCGGCGGCGTTGGTGCGCAGGTTGGGGAACAGCTCCTTGTCGTCCACGGCGTCGGCTGCGGCGCCCGGGGGCAGCAGACCGATGGCCGCGCCCACGTACGCCGCCATCGGCAGGTCGAACGCCACGACGGCGCGCAGCTTGGTGGTGGCGTCGACGTAGGTGCCGACGACGCCGACGTGCCCGGTGGGGCGGTTGCCGTCGGCGAACGCGCACTCCTTGTTGAGGAGGCCCACGAGCATGTCGCGGGCGTCCTTGGCGACCGGCAGCTGGGTGGCGCCGGTGCCGGTGGTGGTGACGTGCTCGAGCTCGGCGCTGGCCTTGCCGCCCCCGAGGACACCGCCGAGGGCGGCCTCGAAGGTCTCGGCGGTGAAGGGCTTGGCGATGAGGAACATCGCGCCGGCGGCGGCCGCGGCGGCGCGCATCTCCTCGCTGCCCTCGGAGGTCACGAAGCCGAACGGCACGTCAGCGCCCTGCGCGCGCAGCGCGCGCAGGCACTCGATGCCGGTCATCTCGGGCATGTTCCAGTCGGACAGCAGCAGGTCGGGTGCCTCGCTGCTGACCTTCTCGAAGGCGTCGCGGCCGTTCTCGGCCTCGACGATCGTGTGGTCGTCGAAGCCGGCCTGGCGCAGGGTGCGGATCACGATCTGCCGCATGACGCGGCTGTCGTCAGCGATCAGGATCTTCACGGTGGGGTTCCTCGGGTCGGTGCGGGTGGTCGGGGGGGGTGGGTGGGGGGTGCGGTCGCCCTGGGCTGGACGGGACGGTGCGTGCGCCGGCTGGTGCCGGCGCGGGTGCGTCAGGGCGTCAGTGCTGCAGCGGGACGCTGGACAGGACGATGTCGACGCTCTGGCCGCGCCAGATGCTCTGGATGACGTGCGCGTCCTCGCCGTGGGCGGGCGGGGTGGCACCGACCAGCGGCAGGGTCAGCGTGGAGGCCTCGGGCAGCAGGGCCTTGAGGCCGCCGCCGACGACGTTGGCGAGCTCGCCGAAGCCGTCCTCGACGTCGTCCTGGGACAGGTCGCCGACGGTCTCCTCGCCGAGCAGGCAGCGGGTGAGGTCCTCGGCGACGCTGCGGTCGCAGGTGATGACCACGCGGCCGCGCCACGGGCCGTCGATGCCCACCCAGGCGCTGTAGGGGGAGGCGGGCGCGTCACCCTCGAGGGGGATCAGGAACTCCTCCGCCCCGATGAACGACAGCCAGATCTCCTCGGCGACGGCGCGCACGGAGTCCTCGGGGAGCAGCTCCGCCGCGGTCATCGTGCAGGTCTCGCCCGTCTCGAGCAGTCCCTCGCTCACGGCACCTCCACCGGGACCAGGCCCAGCAGCGACAGCTTGTCGCGCAGGGCGTCGGGGGTGAACGGCTTGATGAGGTACTCGTGGGCACCGGCGGCCAGCGCCCGGACGATCTGCCCGTGCTCGCTCTCCGTGGTGACCATCATGAGCGTGACGTCGCGCCAGGCCGGGTTGGCCCGGACCTGGGTGACGAAGGTCAGCCCGTCCATGACGGGCATGTTCCAGTCGATGCAGGCGAGGTCGGGGACCCGCCCGGAGTTGAGGAGGTCGAGCGCCTCCTGACCGTCGCCGGCCTGCTCGACCTCGTACCCGAGGTCCGTGAGGATGCCGCCGACGATCCGGCGCATCGCGCGCGAGTCGTCGATCACCAGAGCGTGCACTGCACTCCCCTTCTCAGTGGTGTCTCCCGCCGCGGTCCTGCAGCGGGTGGTGGTGGTTGGTGTGGTCAGCCCGCGATGGGCCGGTAGGCGGACGTGCGGCCGAGCGCGACGCGCTCCCAGGCGGTGTCGACGCCGAGCGTCGTCTCCGCGGCCCCGAGGAAGAGCCACCCGTCGGGCTTCATGACGGCGCGGATGCGCCGCAGGATGTCCTGCTTGGTGGGCACGTCGAAGTAGATGAGGACGTTGCGCAGGAAGACGACGTCGAACGGGCCCATCCGCGGGAACGGCTGCGCGAGGTTCAGCTGGCTCGCGGTGACCATGGCGCGCAGGGCGGGAGCGACCTCCCACTCGGCACCGGCGCGGGAGAAGTGGCGCACGAGCATGGGGGCGGGCAGGCCGCGGTTCACCTCGAGCTGGCTGAAGCGCCCGGCGCGGGTGCGCTCGACCATCTCCACCGACAGGTCGGTGGCCGTGATGGCCAGGCGCGAGCTGCCGCCGGGGATCGTCTCGGAGGCGACCATCGCGATGGTGTACGGCTCCTGCCCGCTGGAGGAGGCCGCGGACCAGACCCGCAGCTTCTCCCCCGCGGGGCGGGAGGCGAGCAGCTGGGGGAAGACGGTGGTCCCGAGCTGGGAGAACGGGTCCCCGTCGCGGTACCAGGAGGTCTCGTTGGTGGTGAGCGCCTCCACGATCTTCTGCGTGGTGGCGCGGTCGGGGTGGCGGCGCGCCTTCTCGACCAGCTCGGCCACGCCGGCGGCGCCGGCCTTGCGGGCCAGGGGCAGCAGGCGGGCCTCGACGAGGTACTCCTTGCCGGGCGCCAGGACGATGGCGCTCTCCCGCCGGACCAGGTCCGAGACGAAGGAGAAGTCGGCTGCAGCGAGCGTCATCGCGCACCTCCGTGCGAGGAAGAGGCCGTCAGGGACGGGGCAGGGGCGGACGTGGGGGTGGAGCTGGAGGCCGCGGGTGAGGGGCCGCGCGGCAGGCGTTTCACGATGGCGTCGGCCACGCCGGCCAGCGGCACGACCTCGTCGGCGAAGCCGGCGGTGGTCACGGCGCCCGGCATGCCCCAGACCACGGAGGACTCCCGGTCCTGGGCGATGACGTAGCCGCCGGCCTCGCGGACCCGGCCGGCGCCGAGCTTGCCGTCCGACCCCATGCCCGTGAGGACGACGGCGAGAACAGCGCCGTCGTAGGCCTCCACGGCGGAGCGGAACAGCGGGTCGACCGCGGGGCGGCAGAAGTTCTCGCGCGGCGCCTGGCTCAGCACGGTGCGCCGGTCGCGCTTGTCGCCGGAGACGGTGAGGTGCCAGTCGCCGGGGGCCAGGTGGATGGTGCCGGGGCGCAGCGGGGTGCCGTCCTTCGCCTCGACCACGTCGAGCGCGCAGGTGCGGTCGAGGCGCGCTGCGAACTGCGTGGTGAACAGGGGCGGCATGTGCTGCACGAGGAGCACGGGCACCGGCAGGTTGCGGGGGAGCTTCGGAAGCACCGCCGAGAGCGCCTCGGGGCCGCCGGTGGAGGACCCGATAACCAGGACGGCCGGCGTGCGCACCGCGCCGGAGCGGGGCGCGGGCACCACGGGCGCCGCCGCGGGGACGCCAGCACCGCCGGCGGGGCGGGCCGACACGGGGGCGGCCGGGCCGGCGCTGCGGCCGGTGAGGGCGAGCAGCTTGGGCAGCAGCTGCTCGCGCACCTGCGCCATGGAGGCCTGGACGCTGCCGACGTTGGCGGGCTTGGTGACGTAGTCCGACGCCCCGGCGCTCAGCGCCTCGAGCGTGGCGCTCGCGCCGCGGTCGGTCAGCGTGCTGAACATGATGATCGGCAGGCGCCGGTCGGTCTTGCGGATCTCCTTGACCGCGGAGATGCCGTCCATCTCGGGCATCTCGATGTCCATGGTGACCACGTCGGGTCGCAGCGCCGCGATCTTGCCGAGGGCGAGACGGCCGTTGGAGGCCGTTCCGACGACCTCGACCTGCGGGTCACCGGAAAGGCAGTCTGTGACGATCTTGCGGATGACGACGGAGTCGTCCACCACGAGGACCTTGACCGGCGGCACGCGGGGCCTCCCCTTTGTCAGCGCGTCCCGCGGAGCGGGGCGTACTGAGTCCATCGGCCGGGGAGGTGGCCGGGTTGAGCGACCGCGCCCGACTTCTTCGTCAGGTGCGGCCGCTCCCCGCGGGGTGGGGGGGCTCAGAGGCCGGCGAGCGCTCCGCCGGTCACGGTCCGCCAGGGCCGGGAGAGCACCTCGAGCGACTCCTCGCCGAGCATGTCGCCGACCAGAGCCGCCTGGACGCACCCGGCGACGGCGTTCCAGCAGCCGGTGGCGCCGTCCGCGGCGGTGAAGCCGCCGTCGAGGAAGGCCTGCACGGCCAGCAGCTGGGCAGCGGCCGCAGCTGCCGTGCGCCCCGACGCGTGGGCGGCCCAGCAGGCGTCGTGCATCGCCAGCGACCAGGAGCGCTGCTCGGCGCCCGGGCCGGCGGCGCCGCGCCCGGAGGCGCGCCCGGCGTCGACGGCGGCGCGCCAGCGCTGCCGGCCCGGACCGTCGAGGTCGCGCAGGGCCCGCAGCAGCTCGGTCAGCGCCGGCCCCCAGGGAGCGGCGGGGTCGGGGGCGAGGTCGAAGGTGCCCGGGACCGCTCCGGCGACGGCGCGCTCGTAGGGCTCGGTGAGGCGTCGGCGCAGCGCGGTCGGCAGCTGCCGCGAGGCGTACCAGGCCAGGGCGGCGTCCGCGAGGACGTCGGCGGCCAGCGCGCGCTCCAGCGCGGCGCCACCCGAGGGGTCCTCGTGGTCCAGGAGGTCGGCGGCACCCGCGGCGTCGACGGCCTCCTCGCGCACGAGGCGCTCCAGGGCTGCGGCGTTGCCGACCATCGAGCTGCGCAGGTGCTCGGCGAGCGCGGCCAGTCGCGCCCTCTCGACGGACTCCGCCGTACCCCCCGGTCCAGCCGTCGCAGCGTCGCTCACGCCGGCGGGCAGCGAGGACAGCTGCGGGGCACCGCCGGCGAGCTCGCGGGCGAGCGCTGACTCCTCGGCCGCCGTGAACGGGTCGCGGGTGGGGTCCGCGGTGCGCAGGGGGTGGTGCGCGGCGAGCAGCGCCCACTCGGCGACGTCGCTGCGCAGGGCTGAGACGAGGACCGCGGCGACCTGGCGGCCCCCGGGGATCCGGACCAGGTCGTAGCCGAGAGTAGCGGCGCTGGTGAGCGTGTACGGCATGGACGGAGTCTGCCGGTCACTCTGAGCCACCACCACCGCCGGAATCGCGTTCTCACCCGGACGCGCTAACGCAGCGTGACGGCGACACCGTCGTCACTGCCGTCCACCGAGCGGAGCCGGCCGAACCGCAGCCGCGGCTGGCCCGACGACGACGAAGGGCCCCCGACCTTCGCAGGTCGGGGGCCCTTCGTCGTCGTGCGGGCGGTGGCGTCAGCCGGCGACGGCGCGCTGGACGTCGAGCGCCAGCAGCAGCCGGCCCTCGGTCTTGTAGGCACCGCGCAGCAGGTCGCGGACCTCGCCGTCCAGGGTGTCGGGCACCGGCTCGAAACTGCGGTCGTCGAGCTCGACGACGTCCGCGATCGAGTCCACCAGGAGGCTGATCGACTCGCCGTGCAGCCGCACGACGATGTTCACCGCGTCCTGGCCCTCCGGCCGCGGGGGCAGCGACAGCCGCGCCCGCAGGTCGATGGCCGTGACCACCTCACCGCGCAGGTTGATCAGGCCGGCGATGGCGGCGCTGTGCAGCGGCACCCGCGTGACCTTCTGGGCCCGCAGCACCTCCTGCACCTGCTCCACCTCGAGGCCGTACAGGGCCCCGGCCAGCTCGAAGGTCAGCATCTGCGCGCCAGCGGTGCGCGTCGCCGCCTTCTTCGTCGTCGTCAGGGCAGCCACGTCAGACCTCCACCACGTCGGCAGCGCTGAAGGCGCTGTGCGAGAAGAACCCCGGGTCAGCGGTGAGGATCGCGGCCCTCACGTCGAGCATCTCGGTCACGTGGCCGGCGATGACGGCCGAGCCGAGCAGGCCGTGGTCGTCGATGTCGGACAGCACCGAGGCGGTGGCGCCGTCGACCACGTCGAGGATCGACTCCACCACGATGGCCACGCTGCGGCCGCCCTGGTGGGCGTCGGAGTAGACGACGACCTCCAGGTCGGTGCGGTCCACCTCCGAGTACGAGCCGAGGAAGCGGTCGAGGCGGACGATCGGCAGGATCTCGCCGCGGTACTGCACCACCTCGCGGGAGCCGACCACCTCGAGCGTCGCGGCCGGGATGCGCTCCAGGCGCGTGACCATGTCGAGCGGGATCGCCACCTGGCGGTTGCCGCCGATGCCGGCCACGAGCAGCCGGTCACCGCCGCCGGCGACGGCGTCGGTGTGCTCGTCGCGCTCGGCCTCGAGGCGCTCGGCGGAGATGCCGCGCATCGCGCGGCGCGCCAGCGACTGCACGTCGAGGATGAGGGCGACGGCGCCGTCACCGAGGATGGTGGCGCCCGAGAAGATGCCGACCGCCTTGAGCTGGTTGCCCAGCGCCTTGACGACGATCTCCTCGGTGTTGAGGACCTTGTCGACCACGAGGCCGAACCGGCGCCCCTCGGAGGCGAGGACGGCGATGGTGATGCGGCCGCCGTCGTCCTTGGGGCCGGAGACGACGCCCAGCACGTCGGCGAGGTTCACCAGGGGCAGCAGCTCGCCGCGCAGGCGGTAGACCGGCGCGCCACCGACGCTCTCGATGAGGCGGGGGTCGGCCTCGACGTCGAGCGTCACCAGCTCCTGCAGGTTGACCTGCGGGATGGCGTACTGCTCGGTGCCGGAGACCACCGTGAGCGCCGGCATGATCGCCAGCGTCAGCGGGATCCGCAGGCGGCAGGTGGTGCCGCGACCCTTGGTGGACTCCACCTCGATGGTGCCGCCGATGGCCTCGACGTTGGTCTTCACCACGTCCATGCCCACGCCTCGGCCCGACACGTTGGTCACGGCGGCGGCGGTGGAGAAGCCGGGGGCGAAGATCAGCTGGAGGATGTCGTTGGGCGCCATCCTCTCGAGGCGCTCCTGGGTGATGACGCCCTTGCGCACCGCCGAGGGACCGATGATCTCGGGGTCGATGCCCTTGCCGTCGTCGGAGACCTCCACGACGACCTGGCCGCTCTCGTGGCGGGCCGCGAGGCGCAGGACGCCCTCGCGGGGCTTGCCGGCGGCCTCGCGGTCAGCGGGCGACTCGATGCCGTGGTCGACGGCGTTGCGGACGAGGTGCGTCAGCGGGTCCTTCACGGCCTCGAGCAGCGTCCTGTCCAGCTCGGTCTCACGACCGACCATGTCCAGGCGCACCTGGCGACCGCACTGGGCGCCGAGGTCGCGGACGACGCGGGGCAGCTTGGCCCACAGCGCGTCGATGGGCTGCATGCGCGTCTTCATGACGCCCTCCTGCAGCTCACCGGCGATGAGGTTGAGGCGCTGCGCGGCGCGGGTGAGCTCGAGGTCGTCGGTGAGGATGGCGACCTGGCGCAGGATCTGGTTGCGGGCCAGCACCAGCTCACCGGTGAGGCGCATGAGGTCGTCGAGGACGTCGACGTCCACGCGGATCGAGGAGTCCGCCGCGCTGCGGCGGTGCTCCCCGTCGGCCGCGGGCGGGTGCGCTGCCGCGGGCGCAGCAGCCGGAGCGGGCGCGGGCGCCGCAGCCGGAGCTGGGGCCGGCGCGGGAGCAGGAGCCGGCGCGGCAGCGACCGGCGCGGGAGCCGGAGCCGGGACGGGCTCGGGGGCGACCTCGGCGACGGGCTCGGCCACCACCTCGGTCACGGGCTCGGCGACGGGCTCGGCGACCGGCTCGGCCACCACCTCGGCCACCGGCGCGGCGACGACCTCGGCCACCGGCGCAGCGGCGGGAGCCGCGGCGGCGGGGGCGCGGCCCTCGAGCACGGCCTTGATCTGGTCGACCGTGGCGGTGACGTCGAGGTCGCCCTCGGAGCCCTGCTCCTCGAGGTTGCCGAGCAGCGCGCGGATGGTGTCGACCATCGCGAGCAGCGCGTCGGCCGTGGCCGGCTCCATGACCATCACGCCGTCGCGCAGCTTGGCGAGCAGGTTCTCGCCGACGTGGGCGACGCTCTCCAGCTTGGACAGCGCGAGGAACCCGCTGGTGCCCTTGATGGTGTGGATGGTGCGGAAGACGCTGGCCAGCAGCTCTCGCGAGCCGGGCGCCTGCTCCAGCGCCACCAGGTCCCTGTCGAGCTGGTCGAGGTTCTCGTAGCTCTCGACGAGGAACTCGCCGATGATCTCATCCATGCCGTCCATGCGGCTGCCTCCTAGTCCTGGATCTGGCGGGTGGTGGAGCGGGGTCGTTCGGCTGGTCGGGGGACGGGGGTCACAGGCGGAAGGTGCCGACGGCGGCACGCAGCTCGCGGGCGGTGTGGGCGAGGTCCGCTGCCGTCGTCGTCGTCTCCGACGCCGAGGCCGTGGTCTGCACCGCTGCGGTGGCCACGCCGGAGATGTTGGCGCTGATCTCCTGGGTGCCGGAGGACACCTCGGTGACGCTGCGGACCATCTCGGCGGTCGTGGCCGACTGCTCCTCCACCGCCGAGGCGACGGTGGCCTGGAGGGCGTCGATCCGGCCGATGACCTCGCTGATCTGCTGGATCGCCGCGGTGGCGTCAGCAGCGTCGGCCTGGGCGGTGTGCACGCGGGACACGATCTGGTCGGTGGCCTGGGCGGTCTGGCGGGCCAGCTCCTTGACCTCCCCGGCGACCACCGCGAAGCCCTTGCCGAGCTCACCGGCCCGGGCGGCCTCGATGGTGGCGTTCAGCGCCAGCAGGTTCGTCTGCTCGGCGATGGAGGTGATGAGCTTGACGACCTCGCCGATCTCGCGGCTGGAGGTGCCCAGGCGAGCGAGGATCGCGTCGGCCTCGTGAGCGGTGGCCACGGCGGCACCGGCGGTCTGGGCGGCGGTGGCCGTGGAGGAGGCGATCTCCCCGATGGCGGAGGTCATCTGCTCGCCGGCGGCGGCGATGGTCGACATCGAGGAGGAGATCTCCTCGGAGGCCGCGGCCACGAGGCGCGCCTGCACCGAGGACTCCTCGGCGCCCGCCGACAGCTGCGTCGAGACGGTCGTGAGGTTGTCGGAGGCCACGGAGACGTGGTCGGCCCGCAGGCTGATGTCGCGGACGACGGCGGCGAGGTTCGCGATGGACGCATCGGTGGCGCCGGCCAGCTGGCCGACCTCGTCCTTGCTGGTGATGCCGGTGCGCTGGTCGAGGCGGCCCTCGGCGAGCCCCACCACCACGGTCAGCAGGCGGCTGAGCGGGCGGGTGATGCTCCGGCTGATGAGCACCCCGAGGAGGACCACCAGGGCCAGACCCACCGCCGCCACCGCGACGAACACCACGAGGCTGTGCTGGTAGGCCGCCTCACCGGCGGCCACCATGGCGTCGGCGGAGTCGGCCTCGGCCTTCTGCACCGCGTCCAGGGCGGTGAAGGCGGCGTCCGCAGCCGGGGTGACCTTGCTGTCGCGCAGCGCGTTGTAGCCGTCCACGTCCCCGGCCACCGCCAGCGCGACGGACTGGTCGCGCACGGTCCCCCACGCCTCCACGGCGGACCACAGGGCGGTGCGGTCCCGCTCCGCCGCCCGCGGGGCGGTCGCCTCGTAGGCCTTCCATGCCTCGCCCATGGCCGTGACGTCCTTGCTCAGGCCGTCCACGGCGCTCTGCTTCTTGGCCGCGCCGGCGAGGGCCACCCGCAGCACGTCAGCGCGCACGGTGAGCATGCTGGAACGCACCTGGGCGATGCCGGCCACCGAGTCGAGCTGGGAGTTGACCTCCGTGGCGCGCTGCTGCGCAGCGGACAGCTCGACCACGGCCGAGACCACCACACCGCCGACGAGCAGCACGCTCGACAGCAGCATGATCGTGAGCTTGACCGTGATCCTCAGGTCAGCGAAGCGCGTGGTCACCGTCGTCGGTCTCCTCGGGGAAGGTCCTCGTGGGGAGGACTGCAGTGCTTCCATCGGCGGGAGCGGGCACCGACCTGAGGGCCTGGGCACCGGCAACTGCTCCGCACCCGTTCAGACCCGTGCGCCCTCGAGCGCGGCACGGGGGCAGCGGGGGTCTGCCCGACGGCCGACACCCGGCAGGTGTGGCCGCCCTCAACAGGAGCGCCTCCGGTGCCGATGAGGAGGCATGTCCTCCACCACCAGCCCGCGCGCCGACGTCGAGAGCGCGGGCCGCGACCGCTGGACACCGGTGCGCCTGGCCGGTGCGGGCCTGGGAGCGGTGTACCTGCTCGTCGGTGTGGCCGGCTTCGTGCTCACGGGCGTCACGTCGTGGTCGATGCACCACAGCGAGACCCTGCTGGTGTTCCAGGTGAACCCGGTGCACAACGTCGCCCACCTCGGGCTGGGGGCGGCGCTGCTCGTGGGCGCGGTGCTCGGCACCGAGACCGCGCGCGGCGTCGACCGCCTCGTCGGGGTGGTCTTCCTGCTCCTGGGGCTCGTGGGCCCGTTCGTCATGGGCGGCCACGCGGACCCGCTCGCGCTCAACAGCCCCGACCACGCGCTCCACCTCGGCACGGCCGCCGTGCTGCTGGGCGTCGTCTGGGCCACGCGCACGCGCCGGACCGCCTGAGCGGCACCGCCGTGAGCCAGCTCGCCGACCCCGGCGCGCCAGGGCCCGCCGGCCCGCCGCCGGCCGCCCGGCGAGCCCTCCGGCGGCTGCGCGGAGCAGCCGCGCGCACGGTGCACCGCGCCTCCGCGCAGACCCCCGTCATCGTCAAGGTCGGCGGTCCCGTCCTGGCGGTGTCGCTGGGCATGGCCCTGTACCTCGAGGGCGCGCTGGACACGAGGGAGTGCGGGGCCGCACCCGCGTGCACGGCGATGACCCAGCAGGTGTCGCTGGTCACCACCGACGGCACCGCGCTGATGCTCGTGGTGCTGTGGCTGGTCTTCAGCGCGTTCGTCGGGCGGCGTGCCAAGCGCCTCGCCGACGTGGCACGGCGGGTCTCCGAGGGGGACCTCACGGCGCGCGTGGGCGGCTCCGCGGCCGGTGCGGGCGGTGAGGACGGCGGCGTCGGCCCCCGGCCTCCGCGCGACGAGCTGATGCTCGTCGGGGGCCAGTTCGACAGGATGCTCGACACCCTCGTCCTCGAGCAGCAGCGCCTGCGCTGCCTCACCGACGAGCTGGAGCACCGCGCCACCCACGACGCGCTCACCGGGCTGGGCAACCGCCAGCTGCTGCTGCGCCAACTCGAGGGGACGCTGGCCGAGCAGCGCAGCACCTCCCTGGCGGTGGTGAAGGTGGCGCTGGACGACCTCGCGACCATCGACGCCACCCTCGGCCACGACGTCGCGGAGCTGGTGGTGAGCACCACCGCGGCGCGCCTGTCGGCCGCCGTGCGCGGCGAGGAGCGCGTGGTCCGCGCCTCGGGCTCGGTCTTCGCCGTCCTCGTGGAGGACGTCGCCGACCCCGCAGACGCCGCCGCGATCGCGCTGCGCCTGGTGGACGTGGTGGACAGGCCGGTGGAGGTGGAGGGCGCGTCCATCGTCATCAGCGCCCGGGCGGGCGCGGTGCTCCACCTCCCCGGTGACGACCGCACCGCCGAGGACGTCCTGCGCGACGCCTCCCTCGCGCTGCACGCCGCCCAGGGCGGCTCCGGTTCCGGGACGACGATGCGGGCGGCGGTGTTCACCCGCTCCCTGCGCGAGGAGGCGCTGGAGCGCTCGCGCCTGGCCGACGAGCTGCGCGCCTCCCTGGCGGGCCAAGACGGCGCGGGCGACCTGCTGGTCCACTACCAGCCGTACGCGCTGCTCTCGCACCCCGCTGCGGTCGCCGGGTTCGAGGCGCTCGTGCGCTGGCAGCACCCCCAGCGCGGGTTGGTCCCCCCCGTCGACTTCGTGCCGGTGGCCGAGGAGGTCGGGCTCATCCGGCCGATCGGCCTGAAGGTCCTGCAGGACGCCGCGGCCCGCTCCGCCGCCTGGCACGCCCTGGCCCCCGCCCGGGCGTGGACCACGAGCGTCAACCTGTCACCGCAGCAGCTCCTCGACGTCGACCTCGTCCACCGCGTCACCGACGTGCTGGCGCGCACGGGGCTCGCGCCGCACCTGCTGGTCCTCGAGCTGACCGAGACGGCGATGATGCTGGACCTCGACGGCGCGGCGCGCCGCCTGCAGGCGCTGCGCGACCTCGGCGTGGGCATCGCCATCGACGACTTCGGCACCGGGTCGTCGTCGCTGTCCTACCTGCACCGGCTGCCGGTCGACGTGGTCAAGCTCGACCGCGCGTTCATCTCCCGCCTCGAGGACGACGCGACCGCGCTGGCGATGGTCCGCGCGGTGCTCGACATCGCCTCCGCGCTGGGCCTGACCACCATCGCCGAGGGCGTCGAGACGCCCGGCCAGCTGCGCATCCTCGGCGACCTGGGGTGCGACAAGGCGCAGGGGTACCTGCTCTCCCGTCCGGTCCACGCCGACGTCGCCCTCGACCTCCTCACGGGCGCCCGCCCCCTCGGCGCCGCCTCCCTGACCGCCCCCGCTCCTCGGGTGGGTCGGTGATGAGGACGACGACGGACGGTTCCAGCAGGCGCACGCCCGCCGCCGAGGCGGCTCGCGGCCTGGGGCTGATCGGGCTGCTCTCCTCGGCCTTCGTCCTGGTGTCCACCTTCACGCCCGGCCAGCACCTCGCCGTCGACGGCGCGGGCGTCCGCTGGGTGTGCCTGGCCACCGCCGTCCTGGCGGCGTCGATGTACCTGCCGGTGTGGGGCCGGCTCCCCCACCGCGCCACGCTCGCCATGGTGCCGCTGGCGCTGGCGCTCATCGCCGTCCACAACAGCGTCGGTGGTGACGACCCCTACCGGTACGGCGTCTTCTACCTCCTCCTGTACGTGTGGCTCGGCATCCACCACCCGCGGTGGACCTCGCTGTCGACAGCGCCGCTGGCGCTGGTCTCGTACACGGTGCCGCTGCTGCTGCTGCACCACCCGGGCTCGGCCTGGACCGCGGTGTACGCCGTCCCGGTCTTCGTGGTGGTCGGTGAGGTCATCGCGGCGCGCTCGCGGGCGCTGGGGCGCGCCAACGCCGAGCTGCGCCGGCTGGCGCACACCGACCCGCTGACGGGTCTGCTCGACCGCCGGGCGTTCACCACCTCCGCGGAGCGGCTGAAGGCGGGCGGCGAGACCGGCGTCCTAGTGGCCTTCCTCGACCTCGACGGCTTCAAGCCCGTCAACGACCGCCTCGGGCACGCGGCTGGCGACGCGCTGCTGCAGCGCATCGCCGCCTACCTCGTGAGCGACGTGCGCTCCGGAGACCTCGTGGGGCGCCTGGGGGGCGACGAGTTCGCGCTGCTCTTGCGCGGCGCCTCCGCGTCAGACGCGGAGGCCGTGGTCGAGCGGGTGCGGGCGGCGGTGGTGGAGGCCTCACCGCCAGGGGTCCCCGTCGGCGCCAGCGTGGGGCTGTCGCGGCTGGACGACCACCCCGACGTGGAGACCGCCCTGCGGGCCGCCGATGCCGCCATGTACGAGGTCAAGCGCGCCACCCACCGCGCGAGCGGGAGCGCTCCCCGGCCGGAGACCTCCCCGGCGGAGCGCTCCCGCGCCTGAGCGGAGGGCGTGGGATTCGAACCCACGGACTGGCATGACCAGTCAGCAGTTTTCAAGACTGCCCCGTTCGGCCGCTCCGGCAGCCCTCCTCGGCACGCCCATCCTGCCCCACCTCACTGCCCGCCGCGGCAGGACCGCACGGAGGTCAGAAGGAGGTGCCGTACTGGGGCTCGCGCTCGCCCAGCAGCGCGGCCCCGAGCCTCGCCAGGACGGCCGGCTCGTCGGCCTCCACGAGGCCGGCGCGCGCCAGCGGCCCCAGCCGCGTGCCGCCGAGGTAGGTGGCCCCCAGCGCGGCGACGCCGAGGCGGACGTCGGGCGCGGCGTCGGTGCGGGTGCACTCCGCGCCGTCCGGGCCCCCGCGCAGGCGGACGCGGCCGGAGGCGTCGACGCCGCCCAGGCCGCCGCCGTCGTCGACGTCGAGGACCACATCGACCTCGCACGCGTACGTGCGGGCGGCGAGCGCCGCGGGGACGTCGAGCAGCCGCACCCAGACGCCGTCCTCCACCGCGGTGGTCGTGACGACGGCGGGGTCCACCAGCAGGTGCGGCAAGGGGTCGTCGAGGGGGACGGCGCGGCCGGCGGTGACCTCCTCCACGAGGTCGAGCGCCAGCAGCGAGCGCCACAGCGAGGCGTGGGCGGCCGGGGTGGCGGCCACGAGGTCCACCACCCGGGCACGGGCGCCGTCGTCGGCGACCCGGTAGGTGGCGTACCCGTCGGGGTGGACGAGCACGAACAGCTCACTGCCCCCGGAGCGCTGGTCGGGGGTGTCGGCCAGCAGCCAGTCCCACCAGGCGGCGCTGCGGGCCATCGCACCGGGCGTGGCGGCGCACCAGCGCTCGTGGACGTCGGCGAGGTGCCCGCGGACGGCGGAGGCGGTGGCGTGGCGCGCGACCTCAGCGCCCGCCAGGGCCTCGGCGGCGGGAGCGAGGCGGGCACGGCGCCGGTCGACCCGCACGGAGCGGTTGGTGGTGGCGGCGCCGTAGCCGAAGCGGCCGTAGATGGTCGCCTCACTGGCCGTCAGCACCGCGAGCGCGGCGCCGTGGTCGACCAGGCCCGCGTGCAGGTCGGCGAACAGGCGCCGCAGCAGTCCGCGGCGTCGCTGGTGCAGGGCCACGCCCACCCAGGTGACGCCCGGTACCGGGAGCCGCGCGCCACCGGGCACGGTCATCGTCATGGAGTACGCGCCCGCCGCTCCGACGAGCGCGTCGGACGCGGCGAGGCCGGGAGCGGTGGGCTCGTGGGCCAGCACGAACCGCTCCGGCTCGAAGAGGGGCTCGAAGCCGGCGAAGTCGGGCTCGCCCCAGGTGAAGCCGAAGGCCCGGCTGTCGAAGACCCGCAGGGCGGGCAGGTCGTCGCGGGTCGCGCGGCGCAGGACGGGCTCGACGGGGGCGCCGGAGGGCACAGCGGGGCTCACGAGACCGACAGTGCCAGCCGCCTCGCCGCAGGCGCCACCGACTTCTTCCCGTGATCATGGTCCCCCGCAAGCGGGAGGTGCCCCCAGCTGCCGACAGCACGCCTTGTGATCATGGACGGCGGTGTTGGCAACGTCCATGATCACGGCCGGTGCTGCCGGCGGTGTCCATGATCACGGAGGGGTGGGATGGTTCAGGAGGCCGACGGTGTTGAGCGCACCAGGCGCAGTCTGCGCACGAGCGCGCGGAGGGACGGAGGAGCGGTGCTGGCACCGGAGGACCTGTACGAGGTGGTCGGCGAGCCGACCCCCCTCACGAGCGCGGCTGCTGGGGGCGAGGCCGCCCGGGGGCCCGTGCTGGTGCACGCCCTCACCGGCTTCGTCGACGCCGGGGCGGCGTCGCAGCTGGTGGCCACCCACCTGCTGGGCCGGCTGGAGTCGCGGGTGCTGGCGCGGTTCGACGTCGACCTCGTGCACGACTACCGCGGCCGCCGCCCCCCGATGACCTTCAGCGGCGACCGGTTCGAGGACGCCGACCTGCCCGAGCTCGTGCTCCACGAGGTGCTCGACGAGGCCGGCACGCCGTTCCTGCTGCTGGCGGGCTCCGAGCCCGACCTGCACTGGCAGCGCTTCGCCGCCGCGGTCCACCAGCTGGCGCAGCGCGCGCAGGCGCGCCTGGCGGTCTCGCTGCAGGGCATCCCGTGGGCGGCGCCGCACACCCGCCCGGCGTCCCTCACCGCCCACGCCAGCGACCGCGCGCTCATCGCAGGGCGGCCGCGGTGGTTCGACGCCGTCGTCGTGCCCGGTCACGCCGGTGCCTTCGTGGAGCTGTCGCTGGCCCGAGCGGGGCTGCCGTCCATGGGCTTCTCGGTGCACGTGCCCCACTACCTCGGCTCCACCACCTTCCCGCCGTCGGCCGTGGCGCTGCTGGAGGCGCTGGCCCAGGCCACGGGCCTGGAGCTGGAGGCCGCGATCACCGACCTCGCCGCCACCGGCGTCGAGGTGCTCGCCCAGGTGGACGAGCAGGTGGCGGCGTCCGCAGAGACCCGCGAGGCCGTGGCGGCGCTGGAGCACCAGTACGACGCCGTGGCCGCCGGTCGCGGTCTGACCGGACCGTCGCTGGTCTCCCCGCACCTGCCCGAGGACGAGGTGGCCGACGGCGACGAGCTCGCCGCGCAGCTGGAGGCCTTCCTGCGTTCCCAGGACGACGGGAACGACCCCCGCAGCTGACCCGCAGCTGACCCGGTGCTGACCCGCAGCGGACCCGGCGGGGGTCAGGACGGGTCGGCCGCCGGCTCCTGCGGCTGACCGCCGTCTGCGGCAGGGCGCGGGAGCAGCACCCGGGCGGGGATCCCGACCGCTGTGGCCCCGTCGGGGACGTCCACGAGGACGACGGCGCCAGCGCCCACGCGGGCGTCGTCGCCGACCCGCACCGCCCCCAGCACGGTCGCACCGGCACCGAGGACCGCCCGGTCTCCCACGGTGGGGTGCCGGCGTCCCTGCTGCTCGCCCTGCAGACCGCTGACGCGGCCGCCGAGGGTGGTGCCGTGGTAGAGCAGCACGTCGTCACCGACGACGGCGGTCTCGCCGATCACCACGCCCATGCCGTGGTCGATGACGATCCGCCGGCCCAGGCGCGCCGCGGGGTGGACCTCCACGCCGGTGCGGCGGCGGGCCCAGTGCGCGAGCAGCCTGGCCGGCAGCCGGCCTTCCGGGCCGCGCCGCCACAGGGCGTGCGCGGCGCGGTGGGCCCACAGCGCGTGCAGGCCCGGGGAGGTGAGCACCACCTCGAGGCGCGAGTGGGCGGCGGGGTCGCGCAGGAGCACCGCGTCGACGTCCTCGCGCACCCGCTCGCGCCACGAGCGCGGCGGCTGCTGGCTCACTGCATGAGGTCGCTGTAGAGGACCGTCGACAGGTAGCGCTCCCCGAAGCTGGGGATGACGACGACGACCAGCTTCCCCTCCATCTCGGGGCGGCTGGCCACCTGCACGGCGGCCGACAGGGCGGCGCCGGAGGACAGCCCCGCGAGGATGCCCTCCTCGGAGGCCGCCCGGCGAGCCCAGGCGACGGAGGTGTCGATGTCGACGTCGACGACCTCGTCGTAGATCGACGTGTCGAGGACCTCGGGCACGAAGTTGGGGCCGATGCCCTGGATTTTGTGGGGCCCGGGCTGCCCGCCGTTGAGGATCGGGGACTCCTTCGGCTCCACCGCGACCATCCGCAGGCCGGGCTTGCGCTGCTTGAGCACCTGCCCGACACCGGTGATGGTGCCTCCGGTGCCGATGCCGGCGACGACCACGTCGACGCGGCCGTCGGTGTCCTCCCAGATCTCCTCGGCGGTGGTGCGGCGGTGCACCTCGGGGTTGGCGGCGTTGGCGAACTGGCGCACCTGCACCGCGCCCCGCTCGGCGGCGACCTCGACGGCCCGGGCGACGGCGCCCTTCATGCCCTCGCTGCCCGGGGTGAGCACCACCTCGGCGCCGTACGCCTTCAGCAGCGCGCGCCGCTCCAGGCTCATCGTCTCGGGCATGGTCAGCACCACGCGGTAGCCGCGGGCCGCTCCCGCCATGGCCAGGCCGATGCCCGTGTTGCCGCTGGTGGCCTCCACGACGGTGCCACCCGGCTGCAGCTCCCCCGACGCCTCGGCGGCGTCGAGCATGGCGACCGCGATGCGGTCCTTCACGCTGGCGGAGGGGTTGTAGAACTCGAGCTTGGCGACCACCTCGGCCACCGCGCCCTCGGCGAGGCGGTTGAGGCGCACCAGCGGGGTGCGGCCGACCAGCTGCGTGACGTCGTCGTAGATGCGCACGTCCGCATCGAACACCCTGGGCGTCACGGATCTTCCGCAGGTCCCCCGGGTGGAGGGCACCGGCGTCCTGCCCTCAGGCGGCGAGCTGCTGCACCGCCAGCTGCACCAGCGTCACGAGGGCCTGCTTGGTGGCGGGGCGCGCGCGGGCGTCGGTGTAGAGCACCGGCACGTGGTCGGGGACGGCGAGGGCCTCGCGGACGTCCTCCAGCTCGTGCCGGGCCACGCCGTCGAAGCAGTTGACGGCCACCACGAAGGGGATGCCGCGCTGCTCGAAGTAGTCGACGGCGGAGAAGCACTGCTCCAGGCGCTCGGTGTCGACCAGCACGACCGCGCCGATGGCGCCGCGGACGAGGTCGTCCCACATGAAGAGGAACCGGTCCTGGCCGGGCGTCCCGAACAGGTACAGCCAGAGGTTGCCCGGCAGCGCGATGCGGCCGAAGTCCATGGCCACCGTGGTGGTGGTCTTGCGGTCGCTGACGCCGCCGGCGTCGTCGACGCCTACCGAGTGCTCGGTCATGGCCGCCTCGGTGCTCAGCGGCTCGATGTCGGACAGCGACCCGATGAAGGTCGTCTTCCCCACCGCGAATCCGCCGGCGATGACGATCTTGACGGTGGTCGGTGCCTCGCCGCCGGTCTCGACCACGGTGTCAGAGGCTGCTGATGCCATCGAGGACGCTCTCCAGGACGCTGCGGGGGGACGAGGGCGCCCAGTCCCCCGCGCGGCCGGCGGCACCGCCGCGCGAGGCCCCGACGGGGGGCAGGACGGGGGCGTGGACCCGCACGGCGCCGGAACGCTGCAGGTCGGCGATGACCACCCGCGCCACGGGCACGGGGAGGCGGACGTGCGCGGACAGCTCGGCCACCGAGAGCCACCCGGAGGCGGTGAGCTCGAGGATGCTGCGGCACTCGCGGGTCATGCCCGTCGCGGGGGCCCCCAGCGCCTGCACGAGCGCCTCCAGCGGCAGCTCGGCGGCGCTCGGGGCGCGCCGGCCCCCGGCCACGGCGTAGGGACGGACGGTGGGGAGCTCCTCGCCGTCGTCGTGGTCGTCGAGCGCGTCCGCGCGACGACCGGCGTGGTCGCTGACCACCGCTCACCCCTCCCGGGGGGAGCGTCCGGGCCCGTCCACCGGGAGGGCGGCGCGCATCTCCGCCACCAGCTGCGGGGTCAGCGCGGCGTCGGCGCGGGAGACGAGCATCGCCATCTCGTAGCCGACCATGCCGACGTCGCAGGAGGCGTCGGCGACCACGGCGAGCACGGACCCGTCCGACACGCTCATGGTGAACAGGAACAGCTCGTCCATCTCGACGATGGCCTGGCGGACCTCGCCGCCGCGCAGCTGGCGGGCCGCGCCGCGCGTGAGGCTCGACATGCCCGCCACGATCGCGGAGAGCTGGTCCCCCTCGGTGCGGTCGAGGTCGGCGGACATCGCCATGAGCAGGCCGTCGGCGGAGACCGCCAGGGTGTTGCGAGCACCCGGCACGCGGCGGACGAAGTCGTCCAGGAGCCAGCTGAAGCCCGCGGCGGTCGTCTCCCCTCCCGCCGGCGCCTGGGTGCTCTGGCCGGTCTGAGCTGTCACCGCTCCTCCTTGGTCTGGGTGTCGCTCTGGGCGCCCGCGGGGGTGCGGCGGGCGCGGCTGACGCCGCTGGTGTAGCCCGCCAGCATGCTCCGGACCTCGGACGGCTCGCGGCGGCGGGGCGGGTGCTGGGCCACCGCGCTGCGGGGGGCCGAGGAGGACGGCGACGACGACGGTGCCCGCCTCGCCAGGGGCGCTGCGCCCGAGGCGTGCGCTGACGGTCGGTAGGGCTCCCGGGGGATGCGACCGGTCTCGAAGGAGGCCAGGGCCGGGGAGACGCCGGTGGCCGGCGGCATCGAGCGCAGCGGCCGCAGCGGGGCGCCCGGCTGGGCGAGCCACCCGGCGGCCCGGTCGGACCCGCCCTCCGCAGCTGCGGGTGCACCCGGCGAGCGGCGCGGCAGCGACGCCGCACCGGCCCCGGAGGCCGAGGACACCGGCGTGAACGGGGTCTCGTCGGCAGGGAGGACGAGACCGGCCGGCAGCTGCGTCGGGCCGGTGATCGGCCCCGTCACCACGGCGGTGGGTGCGGGCACCAGCGGCGGCGCCACGGGCGCCGGGGCGGGCCGGGACGCCGCGGGCTCGGGCAGCGGCGCCGCAGAGCGCGAGGGCGGGGTCTGCGGAGCGGGCGGCAGCACCGCTCGCTGCGGACCGGTCTTCGGTGCGGTGGCGCGCTGCGGGCCCGTGCGCGGGCCGCGCACGGCGGTCAGGCGACCGCTCGCCTCCAGCGCGCGCAGCTCGCGGCGCGTCATGGGGCGCACCTCGGCCGCCTCGGCCGCCTCGCTCTGCTCCGGGGCAGCCGGGGCGGGCTCGGCAGCCGGGACGGCGGGCAGCGAGCCGGTGGTGAGCCGCTGGAACAGACCGCGCCTGGGGGCGGCGTGACCGCCGCGGGAGCGCTCGACCTCGCGGGCCGGCAGAGCCGCGCCCCCGCTCGCCGGGGTGGTGGTGGGCGAGTACGGCTCCACGGCCTCCTCGAGCGCCGAGAGCGAGACCGCGGGCGCGACGGCGCGGGGCTCCGCGGCGCTCGACGCTGCGGCCGGCGCCGTCGCGGCCCCCGTGGGCGCGGCGGCCTCCAGCGGGGACCGGAGGGCGGTGAGGTCGATCTCGCGGGGGGCCTCCGGGGCGGTCCCGAGGTCCGAGCGGCGCGAGGTGAAGGTGCGGAACACCGCGCTGCGGCGGGCCACCGCCGGGTCGACCGGGGCGCCGGGCCGCTCCACGGCGCCTGCGGCCGCCGGCTTCGGCGCCGCGGCCGGTGCCGAGGACGCTGAGGACGCTGAGGACACGGGCGCGACCGCTGAGAGCTGCCCGGTGGCCGCGCGGGCCCTCTGCACGCCCTGGGCCGCCTGCGCCGCGCGCGGGGCGCGGCGCGGGAGGCCACCCGTCGTCGTCGCAGCGGCGGGTGCCTGCTCGGAGGCGGCGGCCGCCGCCTCCGCAGCGCGCGCGGCGACGGGCAGCGGGCCGGGCACCGCCGCGGCGGCCGTCTCGGGCAGGCGGACCGCCGGGAGCGCTCCGGTGGAGGTCGCCCGCACGGGCAGCGCGGGCTGGGACGCCCGGGTGCCGGGGTCGGCCGCCTGGACGGTCCCGGCGAACACCGACGCCGGCAGCGAGACGGCCACCACGGTGCCCCGGGCGGCCCCGGCGTGGACCTCCACCGTGGCGCCCAGGCGGCGCGCGATGCGGCCCACCACGAAGTAGCCGAGCTCGGAGGCGCCGACGGCCGCGCTCGCCGACGGGTCGGCCAGGCGGGCGGCCACCTCGGCGCGCTGGGCGGGGGTCATGCCGATGCCCTCGTCGGTCACGGTCAGCAGCACGCCCCAGGGCGACGGCGACGTCGCCACGCGCACGCGGGTGGAGGGGTCGGAGGAGCGGGTGGCGTTCTCGAGCAGCTCCGCCAGCAGGTGCGCGGCGGGCAGCGCGAGGTGGCCCAGCACGGCCGGGTCCGCACCGAGCGCGAGGTCGACCCGGCGGTAGTCCTCGATCTCGCTGGACGCGGTGCGGACCACGTCCGACAGCGGCATCGGGGCGCGCAGGCGGCGCCCGCTGTCGATGCCGGCGAGCACCAGCAGCGACTCGGCGTTGCGCCGCATGCGGGTGGCGAGGTGGTCGAGGGTGAAGAGGTCCTCGAGGGTCTGGGGGTCCTCCTCAGCGCGCTCGAGGCCGTCGATGAACGCCAGCTGCCGGTTGAGCAGGGCCTGGTCGCGGCGGGCCACGGTGACGAAGGTGCTCGCGATGGAGGAGCGCAGCGCCGCCTGCTCCCGGGCCACCTGAACCGTCGTGGCGTTCACCTCGTTGAAGGCCGTGGCCAGGCGGCCGACCTCGTCGCGACCCCGCACCGGGATCGGCTCGAGCTCGGCCTCGGGCGCGGCGCCGTCGGCGCTGTCGGTGCCGTCCCCGGAGTGAGCGGCCTCCACGAGGCGGGGCAGGCGCTCGCGCACGTCGCCCGCGGCGCGGGTGAGCGCCCGCAGCGGCTCGGTGATGCCGCGGGCGATGAGCAGCGCGATGAGCAGCGGCACGAGGACGGCGGCGAGCGCCCCCGCGGTCACGGCGATCGCCGTGGTGCGGGCGCTGTCGGCCTGCTGGGTCACGGCGTCCAGGCTCGCGGCGGACAGCGCCTGCGCGGAGGGGCCCAGGGCGGCGATCTCCGAGTTCAGCGCGGAGCGCCAGGACTCGACCGACGGCAGGGCGAAGCCGGCGCCCGGGTCCGCCTCCACGGCGGTGCGCAGCTGGACGAACGCCACGCTGGGCTGGGGGATCTGCACACCGGCGCTGCGGGCGAGGCGCACGGCCTCGCTGCGGTTGGTGGAGATCTGCGCGGTCAGGCCCAGCAGGCTGGACCGCTCCGCCGTGCTGATGCCGATGCTCGTGGTGAGGGCGCGCGTGCCGACGTCGCGCTCGTCCGCGAGCAGGCCGATCTGCTGCTGGACCGCGCTGGCGGCCCGCAGGGCGTCGGCGCCGGCAGGGTCGGCGTCCTCCGCGAGCGCGCCGGGCAGCTCGCTCTGCGCGCCGATGGCCGTCTCGTAGGTGGCGGAGACGAAGGTGGGGCTCTGCTGGCCCTGGTCGACGAGGGCCCGGACGTCGCGCACCTGGCCGGCGGTGGCGAGCGCCGCGGCCACGGCTCGGCCGGGCTCCTCGCCGAGGCGGCCCGTGTCGACCTGCTGCAGGGCGCGGGTGGAGCGCTCGAGCAGGGCGTCGGTGGCGGAGCGGGCCTGGGAGAGGTCGGTGGAGGCCGCGGCGTCTCCGCCGAGCACCCTCGTGGACGCGGTGCGCTCGGTGTCGAGGGCGGCGACCAGGGCGGGGACGTCCCGCGCGGCCTGCACGGCGCCTCGCAGCGCGGCGGCGTCGCGCGCGGCGGCGAAGCCGTTCCAGGAGAAGACGGCCGCTGCCGCCACGAGCACCAGGACCGGCACCGCCAGGACGGCCAGGATCCGGGACCTGATGCTGAGGTTGCGGACCATGTCCACCTTCCGAGGTGCGTGCTCACGTCGAGTGGACCCGTCACCCGACCGGCGCACTCCGGGGCACATCCTCCCCCAGGTCTGGCGCTGCGTCGACGGGCCGACCGAGGGCGGCCCGCGGGAGGATCCCCGGGTGTCCGCCCCCACGCGCCCGCCAGCACCCGCGTGGGGGGTGGTCGTGCCGGCCGGTGGGCGGGGTTCCCGCCTGGGCGGCGTCGACAAGCCGGCGCTCGACCTGGGGGGCCGTGGCCTGCTCGAACACCTGCTGGACGGCCTGCCCGCCGGGGTGCCGGTGGCGCTGGTGGGGCCGCCGCGCCCGCTGGCGCTGGAGGTGGACCGGCCGGTGCTGCGGTGCCGCGAGGAGCCCCCGGGCGGCGGGCCCGCGGCGGCGCTGGCGGCGGGGGTCGCCACCCTCCTCGCCGGCGCCGTCCCGGCGGCCCGCGGGGACGGGCTCGCCCAGGACGGGCTCGACGTCGTCGTCGTCCTGCCGGGTGACGCCCCGCACGCCGCGGCGGCGGTGCCGGCGCTGCTGTCCGCCCTGTCCCGGAGCCCGGGGGCCGAGGCGGCGGTGGCGGTGGACGCGGGCGGCCGGCGGCAGGTGCTCGTGGCGGCGCACCGCGCCGGCGCGCTGGCCGGTCGCGTCGCGGAGCTGGGTCGCGAGCAGGGGCTGGCCGGGCTGCCGGCCGCCCGTCTGCTGCCCCCCGCGGACCGCCTCGTGGAGGTGGCCGTGGACGCGGACCTGCTCGCCGACGTCGACTCCCCCGGGGACCTCGAGCGGCTCGAGCACCTCCACCGCCTCCGCAGGGCGCGCGGGGCCGGGCCTGCGTAGGGTCGGCGAGGTGCGTGCCGTGCTGGTCCGATCCCCCGGGGGCCCGGAGGCGCTGGAGCTGGCCGAGGTGCCGGACCCGGAGCCGGGTCCCGGCGAGGTGCTGCTCGACGTGGTCGCCTCCGGGGTGAACCGCGCCGACCTCATGCAGCGCGAGGGGAAGTACCCGCCGCCTCCCGGAGCCAGCGACGTGCTCGGGCTGGAGGTCTCCGGCCGCGTCGCCGCGCTCGGCGCGGGCGTCGAGGACGCGACCGAGCTGCGCGTCGGCGACGCGGCCTGCGCGCTGCTGGCCGGGGGCGGCTACGCCGAGCGCGTGGCGGTGCCGG
The DNA here is from genome assembly GCF_008041935.1 of Quadrisphaera setariae. Taxonomy (NCBI): domain Bacteria; kingdom Bacillati; phylum Actinomycetota; class Actinomycetes; order Kineosporiales; family Kineosporiaceae; genus Quadrisphaera; species Quadrisphaera setariae. Next base: position 17,825 of record NZ_VKAC01000010.1, on the reverse strand, counting down.
TGGGGCAGGTCATGCCGGTGCCCGCCGGGCTGGACCTCGTGGACGCGGCGGCGCTGCCCGAGGTGGCCGCCACCGTCTGGTCGACGGTGTTCATGAGCGCGGGGCTGCGACCGGGCGAGGTGCTCCTCGTGCACGGCGGCGCGAGCGGCGTCGGCACGATGGCCGTGCAGCTGGCCCGCCAGGCCGGGGCCGTGGTGGCGGTGACCGCGGGCAGCGAGCGCAAGCTGCGCGCCTGCGCCGACCTCGGCGCGACCGTGCTGGTCGACTACTCCCGCCAGGACTTCGTCGAGGAGGTGCGCTCGGCCACCGGCGGCCGCGGCGCGGACGTGGTGCTCGACGTGGTCGGCGGTCCCTACCTGGAGCGCAACCTGCAGGTGCTGGCCACCGGCGGGCGGCTCGTGCAGGTGGGGATGCAGGGCGGGCGGCGCGGCGAGGTGGACCTCGGCCTGCTGACGTCCAAGCGCCTGTCGCTGCTGGGCGCCACGCTGCGCGCGCGGCCCGTGGACGGACCCGACGGCAAGGCGGCGATCTGCGCGAGCGTGGTGGAGCACGTGTGGCCGCTGGTCGCCGAGGGCACCGTGCGGCCCGTGGTCTCCGAGCGGGTGGCCGTGCCCGCCGGGACGACGTCCGCCCAGGCCGCGGGTGCCGTGCGCAGGGCCCACGCCGACCTCGAGGCGGGCGCGCACGTGGGGAAGGTCTTGCTGGTGTGGGAGAGGAGCGTCGCGTGAGCGAGCAGCTGAGTGGTCAGGGTGGTCAGCGGGAGCAGTCGGACCCCGTGGTGGTGGTGTCCGGGACGGCCCTGACGGCGGGCGGGGAGGACTCCGACGCCGCCCGCGCGGTCGGCAGCGTGGAGCAGCCGGCCAAGGTCATGCGCATCGGCAGCATGGTGCGCCAGCTGCTCGAGGAGGTGCGGGGCGCGCCGCTGGACGACGCCGGGCGCGCACGGCTGGCCCAGGTGCACGAGCGCTCCCTCGCCGAGCTGGAGGACGGGCTGAGCCCGGAGCTGGTGGCCGAGCTGCGCCGCATCACGCTGCCGTTCGGCGAGGGCGAGACGCCCAGCGACGCGGAGCTGCGCATCGCCCAGGCGCAGCTGGTCGGATGGCTGGAGGGGCTGTTCCACGGCATCCAGACGGCGCTCGTGGCGCAGCAGGTGGCGGCGCGCTCGCAGCTGGAGCAGATGCGCCGCGCCCTGCCGCCGGGCCAGGGCGGGGCGGGGGGTCCGGGCGGGCTGGGCGGCACCGGTCAGCCCGGGCAGGGCTCCACCGGCCAGTACCTGTAGCCGGCCGACCGGGTGGTGCCTCCCCACCGGCGGTGGCGCGACGTCCTCGCGCGCCGCTCCCCCGACGACCTCGAGCTGGGCGAGGGCGGTGTGTGGCGGCGCCTGCACGACAGGTTCCGCCGCGCCGTCGACAGGTACCACCAGCTGCTGGAGGGCGTTCCCGAAGGGCCCCTGCGCGGCGCGCTGGAGCTGTGCGGCGCGCGCCTGGCGGTGTGCCTGGACGAGGTGCGCGCCGCCTGCGCCGCCGAGCAGGCGACCTCGCCGAGCACGGGGCTGGAGGTGCCCGGGGGTGCGGCGGGCGAGCACCACGCGCGCCTGTCGCGGGCGGCCACGCTCGCGGCGCAGGCCGCGGAGGCGGTGACGATGGCGCGCGTGCGCGCTCGCACCGACCCGTCGGTGCTGGCCGACGCCTCCGGCGCCGAGGCGGCCGACCGGGCCGTGGCGCAGGTGGAGGCCCTCGTCAGGGCGTGACCGCCCCTAGCGCACTTTCCGCGGCAAGTGCGCCACCGAGGCCCCTCCTTCTTGCACTTTCCGCGGCAAGTGCGCCAATGGCGGCGTGCATGTCGCACTTTCCGCGGCAAGTGCGGGGAGGGGAGGCGGGTCAGGCGGTGGCGAGCAGGCGCTCGAGGACCTGCGCCACGCCGTCCTCGTCGCACGGGGGTGCCACCGCGGAGGCGGCGGTGAGCACGTCGGGGTGTCCGCCGCCGACGGCGTAGGAGTGACCCGCCCAGCGCAGCATCGGGACGTCGTTGGGCATGTCGCCGAACGCGGCGACGTCGGCGGCGTCGACGCCGAGGCCGGCGGCCAGCTCGGCGAGCGCGCTCGCCTTGCTGACGCCGCGGGCGGAGACCTCGACGAGGCCGTCCATGCCGGAGTGCGTGGGCTCGACGAGGTGCCCGGCGGCGCGCTGGACGACGTCGAGGAGCACGTCCGAGGGGGTCGTGTCCTCGCGGAGCAGCAGCTTCACCACGCCGGGGTCGTCGGAGAGCAGCTCGGGCAGCTCGCCCACCACGGCCGTGCGGAGGGCGTCGTAGCGGGGCACGTAGGCCGGCTCGTGCCGGAACCCCGCGAGGGTCTCCAGCGCGGCGGAGACGCCGGGGAGCTCGCGACGGACCGCTGTCACGGTCTCCAGCACCGCCGCCGGAGGAACCGTGCGGGAGCTCAGCACCGAGCTCGTGGCGAGGTCGAAGGTGATCGCGCCGTTGGCGCAGACGACCACCACCGGCCCGAAGAGGTCGGCCAGGTCCACCACCCAGCGCGGCGGCCTGCCGGTCACGGCGACGACGTGCACGCCGGCCTCGCGGCAGGCGTCGAAGGCGGCGCGGGTGCGGACGGAGACGGTGCCGTCGGTGCGGACGACCGTGCCGTCGAGGTCGGTGGCGACGAGCCTCACACCCGCTGGCACGCTCACGAGGCGGCCCGCACGAGCAGGCCCTCGAGGACGTCCGCGAGCCCGTCGTCGTCGACCCCGGCGGTGACCTCGTCCGCGGCCTCGCGGACCTCGGCCGGCCCCTGCCCCATGGCCACGCCGCGAGCGGCCCAGCGGAGCATCTCGACGTCGTTGCGGCCGTCACCGACGGCCAGGGTGGCCGAGCGCGGCACGCCGAGGCGCACCCGCACCGGCTCCAGCGCGCTGGCCTTGGTGACGCCGAGGGGCGCCAGGTCGAGCCAGGCGGTCCAGCCGACGGCGTAGTTCACCCCGTGCAGGCCCACGCGGCCCACCAGCTCCACGAAGTCGGCGGTGGTGTGCTCGGGGCTGCGCACCACCACGCGCGTGGCGCGCTGCCCGGACAGCTGGGCGAACTCCACCGCGCGCAGGGCGCCGTCGAGCTCACCCTCCGGGAAGGCACCGGCCACCAGGACCCCGCCGTCGGCCACCTCCACGGCGAAGGCCGCGTCGGGCAGCTCGCGGTGCAGCAGCTCCAGGGCGTCGGCCGGGTCGAAGGTGACCACGTCGACCAGCTCGTGCCCGCCCGGCAGCGCCGGGTCGAGGCGTGCGGTGACGGCGCCGTTGCTGCACACCACGTAGCCGGCGCCGAGACCGAGCGCGTCGAGGACGGGCTGGGTCGAGGCCAGGGAGCGGCCGGTGGCCACCACCACGTGGTGGCCGGCGGCGGCGACGGCGCGGACGGCGTCGCGCACGCGGTCCGACAGGCCGAGGTCGTGGTCGACGATCGTCCCGTCCACGTCCAGGGCCACGAGCACGTCGCCACCCTACGAGGCCGCGTGCGGCCGGGCTCAGCGCGGCGCGCGCAGCCGCGGATCGGCGCGGATCAGCGCGGCGCGCGCGGGGGGAGCTCGCCGGAGCCGCGGACGATGAGCTGCAGCGGCACCTGCTCGTGCACCGGAGGGCGCCGGTCGCCGTCGATGCGCGCGAAGAGCAGCTCGGCGGCGCGGGCCCCCATCCCCTCGACGTCCTGTTCGAGCACGGTCAGCGGCGGGTTGAACGCGTCGGCGCCGGCGAGGTCGTCGACGGCGGCGAAGGCGAGGTCGCGCAGCCCCAGCCGGGTCATGGCGGAGGCCAGGCCCATGGTGACGCGGGCGACGCCGGACAGGACCGCGGTGATGCCGCCCCCGGGCGCGGCGGGGTCCGCGTGCTCCCGGAGCAGGTCGACGGCGCGCTCGGTGGTCTCGCTGGGCAGGTAGCCCAGCCACGCGGAGACCGGTTCGAGCCCCGCCTCGCGCATGGCGGCCTCGTAGCCGCGCCGGCGCAGCTGGACGGTGGTCGCCGCCGGGCCGGAGCCGACGAAGAGGACGCGCCGGTGCCCGCGGGCGAGCAGGTGCTCGGTGAGCAGCCGGCCAGCCCCCTCGTTGTCGATGCCCACCGTGTCGGAGTGGCTGCTCGCGCTCGGCGCGTCCACCTGCACCACCGGCAGCTCGGCCGCGAGCTCGGCGAGGTACCCCTCCGGGGCGCCGGCGGTGCCGGTGGCCACGACGAGCCCCGCGACGCTGCGGGACAGCAGCGGCTCGACGGCCTCCTCCTCCGACCGCCCGGACCCGGCGCACGTGATGACCACGCCGTACCCCCGCTCGTGGGCGGCCTGCTCGACCTGCGCCACGATGCGGCCGAAGAAGGGGATGGTGAAGTCCTCCAGCGCCACGCCGATGGCGGTGTCCTTGCCGCGGCGCAGGGTGCGGGCCTGCCGGTTGACGGAGTACCCGAGCTCCCGGGCGGCCCGGCGGACCCGCTCGGCGAGCTCGTCGGTGACCCCGGCGCCGCCGTGGAGCACGCGGGAGACCGTGGAGGCGCTGGTCCCGGCCGCCGCGGCGACGTCGACGAGCGTGGCGCGCCCTGCGCGCGGCGGCGCGGGCGGGGCGCTCGGTCCCGGGTCTGCCATGGGGTCACCCTTCCGGACGACCGTCCCGCTCCCACCAGCGGGTTCGGCGTCCGCACCCGGTCTGCCTCACGACGGCCTCACGACGGCTCGCCCCGCTGCAGGCGCTGCAGGGTCGCCCGGGCGCCGTGCTCGTGCAGCCCGCGCAGCGCGTCGAGGTACGCGGCGGTGAAGCGCTCGTCGTCGGCGAGGTCGCCGAACAGCTCGCGGTCCCTGACGAAGGCCAGCGGGTCCCCGCCCTCGGCACCGTCCCCGCCGAGCTGCCGCTGAGCCGCCTCCTGCACCCGCTCGCGGCGGCGGTCGACCACGGTGATCGGCTCGCCGTGCTCGTCGACACCCTCGGCGTACCGCGCCCAGCTCGCGACGACGGCCGCCGCGCGGTGCACGTCGCGCCCGGCGGCGAGGTTGGCCCGCACCACCGGCACCAGCCACTTGGGGATGCGGTCGGAGCTCTCCGCGGCCAGCCGCGCGGTGGTGTCGCGCACGTGGGGGTTGCCGAACCGCTCCTCGAGGGTGTCCTTGTACTCCTCCAGGTCCACACCGGGCACGGGTGCGAGCGTGGGGGTGGCCTCGGCGTCCATGTACGCCCTCACGAACGGCTTCAGGTCGGGGTCGGTGGCGGCGCCGTCGACCAGCTCGTGGTCGAGCAGGCGCCCGAAGTAGGCCAGCGCCTGGTGGCTGGCGTTGAGCAGCCGCAGCTTCATGAGCTCGTACGGCTCGACGTCGGGCACCACCTGCACGCCGACCTCCTCCAGCGGGGGGCGGCCGGCGCCGAAGGCGTCCTCGAGGGCCCACTGGGTGAACGGCTCGCACACCACCGGCCAGGAGTCGGCCACGCCGAACTCCCGCTCGACCAGCGCGACGTCGTCACCGGTGGTGGCCGGGGTGATGCGGTCGACCATGGAGTTCGGGAACCGCACGTGCTCGCGCACCCACTCCCCCAGGGCCTCCTCGCGCAGTTCCGCGAAGGCCGCGAAGGCCGTCTGCGCCAGGTGCCCGTTGCCCTGGAGGTTGTCGCAGCTCATCACCGTGAACGGGTCCAGGCCGCGCTCCCGGCGGCGCACGAGGGCCTCCACCACGAGGCCGAAGACGGTGGTGAGCTTCCCGGCGTCGGGGCCGGCGGCGGCGTCAGCGGCCACCGCGGGGGTGTCGGTGACGAACTCGCCGGTGATGTCGTCGAGGTTGTAGCCGCCCTCGGTCACGGTCAGCGAGACGATCCGCGTGGTGGGCGCCGCGAGCTTCTCGACCACGGCCTCAGGGTCGTCGGGGGCGAAGAGGTACTCGACCACCGAGCCGATGACGCGCGGCTCGAGAGAGCCGTCGGGGTGCTTGAGCACCAGCGTGTAGAGGCGGTCCTGGGCTGCCATGGTGTCGCGCATGCGGGCGTCCCCGGGGAGCACGCCCACGCCGCAGATGCCGTAGTCCTTGGCGGCCTCGAAGTCCTCGGCGAGCAGCCGGTCGAGGTACGCCGCCTGGTGCGCGCGGTGGAAGCCGCCCACCCCGAAGTGCACGACGCCGGCGGTGACGGCCGACCTGTCGTAGCCGGGCACCGGGACGCGCGTGCCGATCTCGGGGAGGTTCTGGGCGTTCAGCGCGGTGGCGTTCTCGGGCATCGGTGCCTCCGGGGGCGGTGCGTGGCGGTGCAGGTGGCGGTGGGGTGGGGTGGCGGGCTGCGCCAGCGCGTCAGCGGGCAGCCTCGTGGAAGCGCCGGTCGGCGTCCAGGGTCTGCGGGTGGGTGAAGAGCTGCTCGGCGAGGGCGGTGCCCAGGGTGGCGGCGGGGACCCCCGCGGCGGCCAGCGCCCCGACGGCGGCCAGGCTGCGCAGGCTCGCCGCGAGGACCTCGCAGCTGCCGCCGGCGCCGGCGGAGCCGCCCGCGGTGGACAGGGCGCGGTGCATGGCGACGACGACGTCGACGGCCCTGCTCTCGTCGTCGTCGACCTTGCTGACGTACGGGGCCACCCAGCGCGCGCCGGCTGCTCCCGCCAGCACCGCGTGGGCGACGGTGTGCGCCGCGGTGAGGAGGGTCGGCACGCCCTCGGCGGCGAGCTGCGCGCAGGCCGTGGTCCCGGCGAGCGTGGCGGGCAGCTTGACCACCACGCGCTCGCTGAGCGCCGCCAGCTGGTGCCCGCGCCCGGCCAGCTCCTCGGCGGTGGAGCCCCAGGTCTGCAGGAAGACCACCTGGGCGCCGTGGGCGACGGCCCAGTCGTGGACCGCGGGGATGTCGCCGCTCCCGAGGCCGGCCCGCTGGAGGATCACCGGGTTGGTGGTGATGCCGCGGAAGGCGCCGGTGGCGAGCAGGGGCACCGCGGCGGCGCGGTCTGCGGTGTCGAGGTAGAGCTGCACGGTCTTCTCACGGTCCTCGCGGTCGGGGCGGGCTGCCGGGGCTGGGCTGGTGGTGGTGGTGGTGCACAGGGTTCAGGAGAACCACATGCCGCCGTCCACCACCACCGACTGCCCCGTGATGTACGCGGAGTCGGGCGAGGCGAGGAAGGAGACCACCCCCGCGACGTCGTCGGGCGTCTGGAGCCGCCCGAGCGCGATCTGGCCGGTCATGGCGGCCATCGACGAGCCCCTCTCGGCGCCGGTGCGCTGGGCCAGCGAGGCGTCGATGCCGTCCCACATGGGGGTCTGCACCACGCCGGGGCTGTAGCAGTTGGCGGTGATCTGGTGCTCGGCGAGCTCGAGGGCGACGGCCTGGGTGAGCCCGCGGACGGCGAACTTCGAGGCGGAGTAGGCGCTCTGCCAGCGGCCCGCCCGGTGGGCGGCCACGGAGGCGGCGCCGATGAGCCGCCCGCCGCGCCCCTGGTCGATCATGATGCGGGCCCCGGAGCGGTAGCAGCTGGCCACGCCGCGCACGTTGACGGCCAGGGTGGTGTCCCACTGCTGCGCGGTGGTCTCCAGCAGCGGGGCCGTCACGGCGATCCCTGCGTTGGCGACGACGACGTCGAGCCCGCCGAACGCCTCCGCGTGGGCCTGGAACGCCCGCTCGACGTCGTCCTGGTCGGTGACGTCGACGTGGTCGGAGCGCACGGGCTGCGCGCCGGTCCCCCCGGAGGCGCGCAGCCCGTCCTCCACCCCGCGCAGCGCGTCGGCGCTGCGCGGGAGGTCCAGCAGGGTGACGGCGAACCCGTCGGCGCTCAGGCGGGCGGCGACCGCCCGCCCGATGCCCCCGGCGGCGCCGGTGACGACGGCGGAGCGCAGCGGGTCGGCCCCGCTCACTTCACCGCGCCGAGGGAGAGGCCCTGCACCAGCTTGTCCTGGGCGGCGAAGCCCGCGGCGAGCACCGGCAGGGAGATGACGACGGCGGCCGCGCACACCTGGGCCAGGAACAGGCCCTGGCTGGTGGCGAAGCTCGTGAGGAACACCGGGGAGGTGCTCGCCACGGTGGAGGTGAGCGTGCGGGCGAGCAGCAGCTCGTTCCAGCTGAAGATGAAGCAGATCAGCGAGGTGGCGGCGATGCCGGGCAGGGCCACGGGCGCCACCACCGAGCGCAGCATGGTGATGAGCCCGGCGCCGTCGAGCTGGGCGGCCTCCATCATCTCCACGGGCACCTCGGCCAGGAAGCTGCGCATCATCCACACCGCGATCGGCAGGTTCATCGAGGTGTAGAGCAGCACCAGGAAGCTGATGTTGTCGAGCAGCCCGGTGGCGTTGGCGAACAGGTAGAGCGGCAGCAGCCCGGCCACGATCGGCAGGAACTTGGTGGAGAGGAAGAAGAACAGGACGTCGGTCCACTTCTGGACCGGCTTGATGCTCAGGGCGTAGGCCGCGGGGACCGCCAGCACCAGCACCAGCAGCGTGGAGACCACCGACGCCGTGAGGGAGTTGATGAGCGGCGGCCAGGGCTGGCCCGCGAAGAACGAGCGGTACCCGTCGAGGGTGAGCGGGGCGAGCACCGACGGCGGGTTGGTGGCGGCGTCGGTCTCGGAGTGGAACGACGTCAGCAGCATGAAGAGCACGGGCGCCGCGAAGAGCAGTCCGACCGCCCACGCGGCGATCCCCCAGGCGGGGTGCCCGCCCTGCTCGGGCGTGCGCCGCTTCTTGCGGGCCGGGCCCTTGAACGAGGTGGCGGCGACGGCGGGGTTCGTGTGGGTGCTCATCGGCCGGTCTCCTCGTCGAACAGGCTGGACACGGTGCGCAGCGCGAACGTGGCGATGATGATCGTGCCGATCACCACGACCACGCCCTGCGCGGAGGCCAGGCCGTAGTTCTGCTGCTGGAAGAACGTCGCGTAGATCGTGTACGGCAGGTTCGCGGTGCCGAGGGCGCCGGCGGTGATGATGAAGACGGAGTCGAAGGCCTGCACGATGTAGATCGACCCGAGCAGGCCGCCCAGCTCCAGGTAGCGGCGCAGGTGCGGGAACGTGATGTAGCGGAAGATCTGCCAGTTCCCGGCGCCGTCCATGCGGGCCGCCTCGACGACGTCACCGGGCTTCGACTGCAGGCCGGCCAGCAGGATCAGCATCATGAACGGCGTCCACTGCCAGATGAGCGACAGCTCGATCGAGAGCAGCGGGTAGTCGGTGAGCCAGGCGGGCTGCGGCGGGCTGTCGGAGCCGAACAGCGCCCAGACCCACGTCAGCACGCCGTTGAGCAGGCCGTAGCCGGAGTTGAGGATGCCGTGCTTCCACAGCAGCGCGGAGGCCACGGGGACGACGAGGAACGGCGCGATCATCATCGTGCGGACCGCTCCGCGGCCGATGAACTTGCGGTCCAGCAGCAGGGCGATCGCGGTGCCGAGGACCAGGCTGGCGATGACGACGGTGGCCGTCAGCAGGATCGTGGTGAGCACCGCGCCGCGGATGGCCGGGTTGGTGAAGACCTGGACGTAGTTGTCGAACCCGGTGAAGCCGCGCTGGTCGGGCCGCAGGGCCCGGTAGTCCATGAACGAGATGACGATGGTGGCGAGGAACGGCAGCTGCGTGGCGGCGATGGTGAAGACGAGCGCCGGCAGCAGCGGGATCCGGCGGCGCCGGGCCTCGCGCCTGTCGCGGGCCGCCTGCCCCTGGGGGGCCTGGTAGGTGGTGCGCTGCTCCGGCGTCAGCTCCGACGCCGCAGGTGTGGCTGTGGTCACGGGAGTCCTTCTTCCGCCGGGTGGGCGTCCCCGCCGCCCGCCGTCCTCACCCCGGAGGGCAGGAGGAGGACGGACGGCGGGGTGCGCTCACCACCGGATGGGTGGGCCTACTTGTTGGCGTCGGCCGCGGCCTGCGCCAGGGGCTGTCCGGTGTCGAGGGCCTGCTGGACGGTCTGCTGCCCGGCGATCGCCGCGCTCACGCCCTGGGAGACCTGCGTGGCCATGCCGGCGAACTCGGGGATGGCGACGAACTGGATGCCCGGCGCCGGACGGGGCTGCACGCCCGGGTTGTTGGGGTCGGCCGCGTTGATGGCCGCCTCGGTGGCCTGGTAGAACGCCTGCGCCGACGCCTGGTAGTCGGCGTTCTGGTACGTCGAGGAGCGCTTGCCGGCCGGGACGTTGGACCAGCCGATCTGCTGGCCGACCAGCTGCTCGTACTCCTTGCTGGTGGCCCAGGAGATGAACTTCCAGGCGGCGTCCTTCTTCTGGGAGGACTCCTGCGTGGCGAAGGCCCAGCTGTACAGCCAGCCGGAGGAGGCGGTCTCCTTCACCGGGGCTGCGACGTAGCCCATCTTCCCCTTGACCGGCGAGCTGTCCGCCTCGAGCGAGCCGGCGGCCGACGTCGCGTCGTACCACATGGCCACGCCGCCCTGGGTCATGGCGTTGAGGCACTCCGTGAACCCGGCGTTGGCGGCGTCGGGCTCGCCGTGCTGCTGCACGAGGTTGACGTAGAAGTTGGTCGCCTCGACGAACGGCGGGGCGTTGACCTGGGCGTTCCAGTCCTTGTCGAACCAGGTGCCGCCGAAGGTGTTGACCACCGTGGTGAGGGGGGCGAAGACCTGGCCCCAGCCGGCCTGGCCGCGCAGGCAGATGCCGCGCATCCCGCCCTGGCCCTCGTCGGCCTGGGCCGCGAGCTGGGCGACCTGGTCCCAGGTGGGGTTGGCGGGCATGGTCAGGCCCTTGGCCTCGAAGACGTCCTTGCGGTACATGAGGAACGAGCTCTCGCCGTAGAAGGGCTCGGCGTACTGCGAGCCGTCGGCGCCCTTGAGGCCGTCGGCGATGGGCCCGAGGATGTCGTCCTGGTCGTAGGCGGAGTCCGCGGCGATGTTCTCGTCGAGGTTGGCGATCCACTTGTTGGCCGAGAAGAACGGCACCTCGTAGTTGGAGATCGTGGCGACGTCGTACTGGCCGGACTGCTGGGAGAAGTCGGTCTGGATGGTGTCGCGGGCGTCGTTCTCGGGCAGCACCTTGTAGTTGACCGTGATGCCGGTCTCCTTGGTGAAGTTGTCCGCCGTCAGCTTCTGCAGGTCGACCATCTGCGGGTTGTTGACCATCACCACGTTGATGGAGTCTGCGTCACCGCCCCCGGTGCCGCCGCTGCCGCTGCCCCCTCCGCCGCCGGCTCCGGCGCACCCCGCTGTCAGGACGGCGAGGCCCGCGGCGGCGGCGATGGAGGCGAGGACACGTCGTCGTGCTGCCATGGTGGAGACCTTCTTCCTCGGAGGTGACCGGGCACCGGCGGCGCCGGCGTCGAGCGTTCTGGCGGCGCGGGCCCTGCGGGGTCGCGCCATGGGGAGCGGCGGAGAGCCGCGTCCGGGTGTCGGGACGGGCCGCGGAGGGGCTGTCCCTTGACGTCGTCGTCGTGGTGGCTGAGAGTCTGCCGATAGTCTGCAAACGTTGTCAACCGACGATCGGTAACGAAGCAGTCACGGGGCGCTGCTCCCCTGGCGAGCTTCGGGGTGTGCTCCCATGGGGCCGTCGACGACGACCGGAACCACCACGAGCGAAGGAGCCACAGGTGCGCGCAGCGTTCTTGCCGGGAGGCAGCCGGGTCGAGCTGAGGGAGGTCCCCGACCCCACCCCCGGTCACGGCCAGGTGCTGCTGGCCACCAAGGCCTCCACCATCTGCGGCTCGGACCTGCGGGCCATCTACCGCGAGCACCTCGGCGAAGGCCCGGAGGCCTACCAGGGCGTGGTCGGCGGCCACGAGCCCGCTGGCCAGGTCATCGCCGTCGGCTCCGGCGTGGAGCGCATCCGGGTCGGAGACCGCGTCGTCGTCTATCACATCTCCGGGTGCGGGCAGTGCGACGAGTGCCGCCGCGGCTACCAGATCTCCTGCACCGGCGCCGGACGCGCCGCCTACGGCTGGCAGCGCGACGGCGGCCACGCCGACCACCTGCTCGCCGAGGAGCGCGACCTGCTGGTCCTGCCGGAGTCGCTGACCTACCTGGACGGCGCGGTGGTGGCGTGCGGGTTCGGCACCGCCTACGAGGCCCTGTGCCGGGTGGACGTCTCCGGACGCGACCGGGTGCTCATCACCGGCCTGGGACCGGTCGGCGCCGCGATCGGGCTGCTGGCCAAGAAGATGGGCTCACCCCTGGTGGTGGGCACCGACCCCTCCCCGCAGCGCCGGGCGCTGGCGCTGGCGCTGGGCGCCGTCGACCACGCGGTGGCCGGTTCCGACGAAGAGCTGGACGCGCTGCTGGGTGATGGCGCTGAGGTGGCGGTGGACGCCTCCGGCAACGGCCGGGGCCAGCTGACCGCGCTGCGCCACACCCGCCGCTGGGGCCGTGCGGCGCTGGTGGGTGAGGGCGGTCAGCTGAGCGTGGACGTCTCGGAGGTGCTCATCCACCGCCAGCTGACGGTGCACGGGTCGTGGGTCACCTCCACGGGGCGGATGAGCGAGCTGCTGGTCAACCTGGCTCGGTGGGACCTGCACCCGCAGGTGCTGGTCTCCGACACCTTCCCCCTCGCCGAGGCCGCCAGGGCCTACGAGGTCGCCGACGCCGCCACCGGCGGCAAGGTCGGCATCACCTGGCCGTGACAGCGCGCGGACGCCGTCAACCGGGACGGCGGGCGGTCGACGAGCCGTCGGTCGGAGGACGCAGGGACAGCGCCATGCGCGGGCACTCCGCCACGGCCAGCCGGGCCGCTCTCCGCAGCGACCGCGGGACGGCGGGAGCGACCTCGCCCGTGGTCGAGACCGGGTAGCCCCAGTCGTCCTCGGCGAGCAGCTCGCCCAGCAGCTCGGTGCACAGGCCCCGGCCGTCGCAGCGGGTCCAGTCGACGTGCACCCGCTCCACGCCGTCGACGCCTTGGCCGCGCTCGGCCTCGGCCCGGGTGGTCAGCTGCACGGGGACCTGCGCCGTCGTCGTCCTGCTCATCTCGCGCTCACCGCTCCTCCTGGGCCAGGCAGCGCCCTGCGAGGTGCGCCTGGACGTCGTCGGCGAAGGTCATGAGGGTGCTGCGCACCAGCCGCACCGACCCGCTGGGGTGGTGGCAGGCGCCGCGCCCCTCCACCAGGCCGGCCACGCGGTGCAGCTCGGACACCCGACGCGCCAGCCCCTCGCGGCTGTGCGGCCGTGTCGGCTGCCGCGCGCCGGCGTCGGCCAGCGCCACCAGGTGCTCGGCCAGCGTCGGCAGGCCGTTGACGCACGGCCCGCACTGGCCGGCGGTCTGCCCCGCCAGGTAGCGGGCCACCTCGGCGCCGGCCCGCAGCCCGCAGGCGCGCGCGGGCAGGGCGATGACCACCCCGGCGCCGGGGTCCGCGCCCCAGGGCGCCAGCGCAGCGCGCGCGTGCGGCAGGTGAGCGGCGTGAGGGGCACGGTCGCCGTAGGGCACCCAGCCGCCGTGGTAGCCGCCCACCAGCAGGGCTGACAGCGGTTCGGACGGTCCGCCCGCCAGCTCCAGGAGCTCGCTGAGCGGCGCTCCGCCGGCCACCTCGGCGACCCGCGGCGAGCGGACGGCGCCGCTGACGGTGACGAGGCGCGTACCCGGCTCGTCATCGGCGCCGACCGACCGGAACCAGCCAGCGCCGTGGCGGGCGAGCAGGGCCAGGTGCGCGAGCGTCTCGACGTTCACGACCAGGGTGGGACGCCCGGGGCGCTGGGCCGTGCCGGATCCGACGAGCCGCGGCGGCGGCCACGGCGTGCGCGGCAGGGCCGGACCGCCGGCCACGGCGGAGGCGACGGCCGAGGACTGGCCGGCCACGAAGCGGTCGGGGGCCGAGGTCCCCTCCACCACCACCTCGTCGACGGCGAGCCGTTCGGCCAGCACGGGCGCGAGGCTGAGCAGGACCTCCGCGGGGGCGTACAGGTGGGCGCTGACACCTCCGGCCGCTCCCCCTGCGGCGCGGACCGCCAGCGCCAGCCCGTCCAGTACCAGGTGGGGTGCGTGGGCGAGCAGGGCGTGGTCCTTGCTGCTGGCCGGCTCCCCCTCGGCCCCGTTGGCGACGACGACGGGCGGCCGTCCCCGGCGCGCTGCTTCCGCCAGGGAGGCGAGCTTGCGACCGGTGGGGAAGGCAGCCCCTCCGCGCCCGGTCAGGCCCGCCTCGTGGACCAGCTCCACCAGGCGCTGGCCGGTCAGCTCCGACGCCGCCGGCAGCGGTCCGACGAGGGCGAGGTGGCCGGCCAGGTCGCGGGCCGCGCTCGCCATGAGGCGGGTGCTCCCCGCCGGCGCGGTCACCGGTGAGGGGGACGGCGCAGGTGCGGCCAGCGCGCTCATCGCCGACCTCCCGCACCGACGGTCTCGCGGGCGACGGGCTCGTGGCCGGCGCCCCGGGACGCTCCGGACAGACCGCCGGACAGCCCCGACAGGCCGCCGGGGAGGTCGGCGGCCCGGGAGGTGCCGGCCACCGCCGCGGCGCTCGGCAGCGCCACCCGGCGCGGCAGCAGCCGCAGCACCACCGCACCGCCCACCGCGGCGGTGCACGCCACGACCACAGCGGTCATCCACCAGGTGCCCGCGTCGGTGCCGGTGCCGAGGGTGTGGAGCACCGCGCTCGGCCAGCACAGGTAGGCCGCCCAGTGCACCGCACGCCAGGTGCGGTGGCCCAGGCGGTGGCGCAGCAGGCTCGTCACCACGAGCGCAGCCACCAGGTCGAGGGTGAGGGTGCCGAGCCCCAGCCAGAACGGGTTCCACGCGCCGAGGAACGGCACGACGACGTCGACCAGCTGGAGCTGGGCGTAGGGGTCGACGAGCATCGTCGCCACGTGGACGACGAGGAACGCCAGCGCCGACAGGCCCAGCCAGCGGTGCACGGCGGCGACAGCAGCGCGCGAGAGGCCGGGGGCGGCCTCACCGCGGCGCACGAGGACCCCGGCCACCACGACGGCGGTGAAGAGCACGAGCGCGGAGACGCCGGTGCCGCGTCCGAGGTACCACGCGGCGTCGACGAGGGTCTCGCTCACCGGGGCTCCCCCTCCGCGGCTACCAGCGCGGACGTCTGCACGGACGTCTGCCACGACGCCTGCGCGGACGTCTCCTCGGAGGGCCAGGGGCCGACGAGCACGACGTCGCCGTCGTCCCCGACCAGCCGCGCGGTGGCCCCCTGCCGCTGCAGCCAGGCGGGCGCGAGGGCGCCGAGCACGAGGGCCGCGGTGCTCAGCGCGTTCGCCTCCGCGCACGACGGGGCGACCACGGAGGCGGTCCGCCAGACCGGGTCGGCCGGCAGCCCGGTCGCGGGGTCGAGCACGTGGTGCGCGGGCCCGTGCGCGGTGGTCCAGCGGCGGTGGAGCGTGGACGAGGTCGCCACGCCGCGCACGCCGCCGAGCGCGAGGCGGCTGCGGGGCTCCCCGTCGCCGTCCTGCACGTCGACCTGCCAGCCCCCGTCGGGCTCTCGGCCGGCGGTCGCGACATCTCCGCCCAGGCTGACGAGCGCTCCCCCGCCGAAGCGCTCGACCACGGCGGCGGCGCACAGGTCGGCGGTGCGGGCCTTGGCGGTGGCGCCCAGGTCGAGCAGCACCCCGGCCGGCAGCCACAGCAGCGCACCGCCGCCAGGCGTGCTGTCGGGGAGGACCACGACGTGGCGCCAGGCCGCTGACGGGCGCGGAAGCGCCGCGGGGTCGGCGCTCGCGGTGGCGCGCACGGGGCGGACGGGCACCGGCGCCTCGCCCACCGGTCGGGTCGCGGGAGCACGGGTCGGGCGGGCGCGCACGGCGTCGAGGTCGTCGTCGTAGCCGAGCTGCGCCAGAAGGCCGCCCAGGGTCGGGTCGACCGCGCCGCCGGTGCGCTCGGCGGCGTCGAGGGCCACCGCGACCAGGTCGGCCAGCAGGGCGCTGACGCGCACCGGGACCCCGGCCTCGGAGGCCCGGGAGGCACCGACCACCTCCGAGTCGGGGCGGAAGCGGCTGGCGGCGGCGTCGACGGCGGCCAGCCGCTCCTCCACGAAGGCGCGCGCGGCGGGCAGGACGGCGGGGTCGGTGACGACGAGCCGAGCCGTCGTCGTCCACACCGACCACTCGACGGCCGTCGGGCGGGTGGCGGTCCGCCGGGTCCGGGTGGTCTTCCGGGTGGAGGCCCTGCGGGTCAGGACGGCGGTGCTCATGACCCGCTCGACCCGCTGTCCGCAGTGGTGCCCGAGCTCCCGGAGGAGACCCAGCCCTGGTTCGAGCTGCTCGTGCTGCTGGAGCTGCCCCCGCTGGTCGTCGTGCCGGTGGTGCTGGTCGTGCTGGCAGCGGCCTCGGTGCTGGAGGTCTCAGCCGCCGCCACCCCGGCGATGGTGGCGGCGCCGAGCAGCGCCGCTCCGGTCGCCGCGGCGACGACGAGGCCCGCCCACCGCCTGCTCGTCTCGCGCTGGCCGATCATCGTGAGGTCTCCTCTCGGGTGGTGCTGGTCGCGGTGGCCGGTGAGGTGGTGGCGCCGGGGAACACCCACCGGCGCAGGAGCAGGAAGCGCATCGCGGTGGCCGCTGCGTTGGCCGCCACCAGCACGGTGATCTCGACGGCGCGCGACGGGTCCGCGAGCGCGTGCAGCGCCGCGAGGGCTCCCGAGGTCAGTCCGAGCGCGGCGGCGAAGACCACCAGCCCCTGCGCGTGCTCGCGCAGGAGGCCACCGGTCCCGGTGACCCCGAAGGTCAGCCGGCGGTTGGCGGCGGTGTTGGCCAGGGCGGTGAGCAGCAGCGCGACGAGGTTGGCCGCCTGCGGCCCGACGACGCCGCGCAGCAGCAGGTAGAGCCCCAGGTAGGCCAGGGTGCTGGCCACCCCGACCGCCCCGAAGCGCACCACCTGCCCGAGCAGGCCCCGCGGCACACCGGGCACGGTCGGCTCCAGCGGGGCGCGGCCGAGCTGGGCGCGCAGCGCCGCCAGGGGCAGGGCGCCGGTGGCGAACGCCCGGGCCAGCCGGAGGATGCCGCGCACGTCGTCGGTGGCGGTGCGGAGGATGTCGACGCTGCTGTCCGGGTCGTCCACCCAGTCCACCGGCACCTCGGCGATGCGGGCGCCGGCGCGCTCGGCCAGCACCAGCAGCTCGGTGTCGAAGAACCAGCCGGTGTCCTCCACCAGCGGCAGCAGCTGCTCGGCGACGTCCTTGCGGATGGCCTTGAAGCCGCACTGCGCGTCGCTGAAGCGGGCGCCCAGGCTGCGGCGCAGCAGCACGTTGTAGGAGCGGGAGATCAGCTCGCGCTTGGGGCCGCGGACCACGCGGGAGCCCCGGGCCAGTCGGGAGCCGATCGCGATGTCGGAGTGCCCGGAGATGAGCGGGGCCACGAGCGGCAGGAGCGCGGCGAGGTCGGTGGACAGGTCGACGTCCATGTACACGAGGACCGGGGCGTCCGAGGCCGACCACACGGCCTTCAGCGCCCGGCCGCGTCCCTTGGCGGGGAGGTGGACCGCCACCACCTCCGCGATCGCGGCCTGCAGGGTGTCGGCGACCGCGGCCGTGGCGTCGGTGCTGGCGTTGTCGGCGATGGTGATGCGGAAGGGGTACGGCAGCGCCCGGGTCAGGTGGGCGTGCAGGCGGCGCACGCACGGCTCGAGGTCGTCCTCCTCGTTGAACACGGGGACGACGACGTCGAGCAGCGGCCGGCCCGGCTCGGCCACGAGGAGCCCGCGCTCGGTCCGCAGGGAGGGGCCGGGCGCCGAGCCGTCCAGCAGGAACGTCGTCATGCAGTGAGGTTCGGTCCGGCACCTCTCGCACGGTTGCGCCGGTGCTGTGCCCCACCTATGACCACTCCCACCTCTGTGATCATGGACGCTGCGAACAGTCACGTCCCGTGAAGTGGTGTAGATCCCGGAGTCGCTCCCGGTGATCAACGCGGTCGTCTTCGTTGACGACGGCGTAGCGATCAAGTTGAACGGTCACCGCGCGATGTCAGTGAGACCTGCCTAGGGAACTCACCGAAGGACACCACGCGATGACC